>NZ_JADJSO010000075.1:0-26245 GCF_016711665.1 Candidatus Villigracilis saccharophilus | reverse complement strand
GAAGCGGTCCGGCAAGGATGTGAAACTGTTAAAGCAGGTGACGATGTTTTGGATATCGCGGTCAGAACATGGGCGCGAATGCCGAATATATCTTCGTATGCCTGAAAATGGATTGGTGGCGATCAAGCCCGCGAACATGACGTACGGGAGGCTGCTGTTGTCCCGTATGGAGCGCTGACCGCCTTGAATTTGCTTCGGACTGTAAATATTCAGCGCGGACAAAATCCTGATCAATGGCGCTTCTGGCGCGATCGGCTCCGCCGCGGTTCAGCTCTTAAAACATTATGGGGCAGATGCTGACAGGCGTATGCAACTTACAAGGCTCGCGTTGTGAAATCTCTGGGCGCGGATAAGGTCATTGGTTACCAAGGAAGATTTCACTAAAAACGGCAGAGACCTATGATCTTATTTTTGACATTCTGGGCAGGAGTTCGTTTGCGCAGTGTAAAAACTCGTTCGTACCCAATGGACGCTATCTTCTGGCCAGTTTTAAAGATGAAACAACTTTTACAGATGTTACATGGACTTCGAAAGTCGGCGATAAAAGTAATCTGCGCGCTGTCTGGTGAAAAGATAGCGGATCTGTATTCCATTAAAGAGCTGATTGAGGCGGGAAGCTAAGATCGGTCATCGATAAGCGCTATCCGTTGGAACAGACTGCCGAGGCTCATCGCTATAGGCAAGAGGGAACTGAAAGGGAACGTGGTTATTACTGAAGAACATAACAAGACCTAAAGAAACATGCAGGCGCTGAGAGGCTCACGGTTTATGGGAGTGAATAAAATGAAAGCTTAAAATAATTAGGTTTATACTATGTCCAGGGATTATTTACACTAATCATTGGTACAACACTTGAGTAAATCATCAAAAACATAGAAAAGGGATAAATAAACTTGTGGTAAAAAATAAGGTTGGGGTAACCGGAGCAGAGGTAGGTTTGTCGGGAGATGCTCAAATTCGTATTGCCCTTCAAAAAATTGATTCTAATGGTGGAGTTGCTCAAACCTCTGAAATCTATGCTGCCATTGAAAGTCAACTAAGCGGAGAAAACTTTCAGAACAAGGTAAGGCTAGTTTACGAAATATGCATAAATACCGACGCTGTTCGAGCTGATTTATTTATGTCCTCCTTGTTTTAATAGCAGGATGGCGTATTACGCCCGAAGGAAGAAGAGTTCGTAAAGTCAGATGAAAATGCCTCAGAGCAAGTTTTCAATGTCGATACTGATCAAACTGAAACACTCCTTTCAAACACGGTAAGAGGTTCAGCATTTGAGCAGTATGTTATGAACAGATGTAACTGTGTATCCGCACTACACTTGGTATCATCAGGGACATCATAAGAGCAGAGAACGAGGATTAGATGTTATAAAGGAGGCAGGAGCTTGGAAATTGAAAACCGAAGTGGCGTTGCAAATCCATTGGTGTACAAGTGCAAATTCCATGCATGAAATACAGCGCCGACAAATGAAGAATGGCTAAAATTTCTTGCTGGATGTTTTGCAAGACGTCTTGATGCTGCTGTTTTGTAACAACAGATTAAACACCACTGGCGAACAACGTCGTGAAGCAGGGAAGCTAGAGTTATCATAATAGAAGGACGCGTGAGGAAGTAGCCCGTATTGCTAAGACCCATGGGAGATCGAAGAGTTTTGAGCTTTTAATTAGTTGATAAGCATAACATTTGCATGATAACATGATTTTCTGCAGCACCACCTGTGTTTCTTTATGTATGAAGAAAATTAGGATGGAAATTGAAGGGAAAAGCCAGTGGAACGAATGAAATACCGTGCAGAAATAAGTGGGCTAAGAGCAATTGCCGTAATCACAGTCATCATGTTCCACGCAGGCTTTAAGTATTTCAGGGCGGATATAAAGGCGTAGATATCTTTTGTCATTAGCGGTTGTTGATCACAACGATAATTCTTTCGGAACTGGACCAGGAACTTTTTCTTTGGTCACCTTTTACGCAAGAAGAGCCAGAAAAATTATGCCTGCGCTGTTCACTGTGTTGCTTGCGTCTTTCCTGCGCTTGGCTTTTGGCTGTGGTCCCCGCGGACAAGCCGGATTTTCAAGCCTGATAGCCGTCTTTATCTTTCTTCAAACATTCTATTCGGCAAACATCTGGCTATTGGACACAGCAAATGAATTAAGGCCGCTGTTGCACATAGGTCTGGCTGTTGAAGAACAGTTCTATATTCTCTTCCGTATTTTTTGGTATTGATGTCGCTTTACCGCAAACGCTGGATTTCGGCTCGTTTATGATCATTGCGGCAATCAGCCTGCTGCACAATGGGGGCTTACAACGAGCGAGGCGGCCTTTATCTTCTGCCAACCGAGGCTTGGGGTGGCAATTGTGCTGGACTCTCTTATTATTTTCTTTATCGTGAACAGATCTCCAAACGTCCTTTCACAAAAAAGATTAAGTGAAGTAATGTCGCTGGTTGGACTGTCGATGATCGTATATGCGGTTATTGTTTTGATGAAAAACCCCTTTCCCAGGCTTATGCTGCTGCTGCCAACCTTGGGAAACTGACTGATTATTCTCTTTTCTTCGTCAAAAAAACATTGACAGGCCGCTTGTTGAGTGCAAACCGCTTGTAGACCATTGGAATGATCAGCTATAGCGCTTATCTTTGGCACCAGCAGTTATTTGCGTTTGCCGGATACCGAAGCATTTTTGAACTGGTCGAACTTAGCCTCTCAGCCTCTGCTCTTCTCTCGTTTATGCTTGCTTGTTTAAGCTGGCGGTTTGTAGAGCAGCCTTTTAGAATAAAATCGTTTTTGACAGACCGCCATATTTTTATTTCCCTGATCGGTTCTGCCTATTAATTTTAGTTGGATTTTTGGGGTTTCTATCCAGGGGTTTGGAGTCGGCTTACTGATAATCAAAAAGAGAAATTATGGCATTTGAAAAATATGCAACAAAGGAAATCTACCGTGAAGAGAGACTCCTGTCTTCTTAATAGGAGGAACAAAAATTCAGACTTTGGGTAGAATGTTTTTATCCCGAACAGGCGGCCAAATCGGCTTAGAATTTAGGGAGACTTTCTCATGCGGCAGCCTTGAATCGTTCGGTATGAGAAAATCATCCCGCCGTGGCGCAACTGACCATCATGTGTGTGCCGTTAATGTGGCTGCAGTTCGATTTCCCGCCCAAACTGTCAGGATAATAATAATGGTGCATTAGACAAAATTGAGCAATTAAAACCTCAGAAGGTTATCTTACATGCCAACTGGAGTGCGCCATTGGATCAGATCCAAAAGCGGGTTTGGATCAAGCCTTATTGGAGACAGTATCACTAATTAACTTGTTACGATCACCCTCATCACAAATAGTGATTGTAGGTGGTGTGTGCCCAAATGGAAACCAGAGACTTTTGCCCAAGGTTGCTTAGTTCATGTAGAATTAAACGACGAGGCCTTTGTCTATTCCAATCTTTGCGATGAAGGTAAAGAAAACGGATGTCATCCTTTACGACGTGGCAAATGAAAAACCATGTTTTATTCATATCACTTTTAGATATATTCTGTCTGAAAATAATTGCCTGTCATCCATGTGCTGGAAAATAAATACGAGCCATTTGCATGGGACTATGGGCATCTTAAGCAAAATCAGCCTCCATTATTGTCTCTCAAAAAGTACTTGAATTATCAGGAAATAGGTAATAGATTAGACTGAATGTAAGTAAAATAAAGCCTTATTGACAACTTGGTTTTGAGTCCCCAAAAATGATGCTAGTTATCGTTTTAATGGCGGTAAGCGGTGATCTTAAGCTCCGAGATATTATTTCCGTGTATGTACCATCGTCAACAGTGGAGTCCATCTCTTGTTGACGATTTTCAATTTGCGCTCAGCAAGATACTTATCTAAGGCATTCAAACCAAAATCTGTGTTTGGATGTCCCCAGCGGAAGAAGGCATCGAAGACTTTGATGTCCACGCATGGGTTCTTCGAGGAAGAGACTGCCATTTGGTTTCAGCACCGCGTGATTTCATCAATGGCTTTCCGCCAGTTGGGAATAGATGCAGAACCCCGAAGATGATAACCAAATCCTTGCTTGGGGAGAATTCTTACGCTGTTTCGATCAATTCCATTGCTTCCAGCATTTCTTCATTGCTGGAGAACTTGAATTCCACAAGTCCGCGTTTCTTGGCTTCTTCCGCCTCGATCGCTTCAAGCCGTTTGATGTCGTCTTTCATGATGACGGGTTTGTTCAACCCTCGCATCTTTTCGATCACATCGTCCATGCTGGCGTTGGCGGGTGTCTTGGTCTGTAGATAATCCCAAACGGCTCTGGCTGCGTTTGTCCCACTCCTGCGTGCATACCCAACCAAGCCTTCGCTGGCCTTGCGCGACCATCCGCCGACGAAAACGCTTTCAATCGTGGACTCATAAGAAATGCCTTCCACAGGGAATCACGGCTCTTTATTTTTGATGAACTCGTTCCACTCGGTCGGCAGGCCAAAGTTCACATCCACCTTATCGCCGATGGCGAAGATGACCGTGTCCACATCGAGGTGACGTTTTGACGCCGGTTCCCTTGGCGCTGATCTTGCCCTCTTTTTCAACGAGATATTATCTTCCACTTCCAGTTGGGTCAGCGCGCCATTCTCTCCGAACATGGCAGTGGGGAGGCAAGAAATCAAAATGAAACTTTGCATTGGCGGGTCTTGGGATCTGCCTTCGCGAAAGCATCCAACACTTTTGCCGCCCCAATTTCGAGGTTTTGATTGACCGCTTGCGCAACCAGCTGAACGCGATCCATTTCATTTTCGAATTCATCCATATCCAAATATGAGATCAGATGCTTCATCTCTTCCTTGGTGAAGTTGACCTCATTGGGTCCGCGCCGCAACGACAGCGATGACCTCATCCACTTTTTTTGCACATTGATAAGATGCCGAGCGATATCCACCATCACATTACCCGCGCCGATGATGGCGCAGCGTTTTCAAAACGAAAATTCTTTTGGCTGAAAGGCGGAAGTTATTGTAGCGCGTACACAACTTCCTTGGCGTGATACACGCCTTCAAGTTCTTCGCCGGGCAGGCCGAGCCATTTGGTTCCCTGCGCGCCTGCGCTAACAAGCACGGCGTCAAAGCCCAGTCCGCGCAATTCATCAAGCGTGATGTCGCCATTATTTCCGATCACGATATTGCCAAAATATTCAAGATTTGGGTTTTCCATCGCGCCGCGGAATTGCTTGCGCAACTTCCTTCATCATATGCTTTTCAGGGTAAATGCCGTACTCCGCCAATCCGCCGGGTTTAATATCACGGTTAAAGAGCGCCACCCGAACACCTGGTTCGCCAATTCGCGCGCGCCAAATAAACCCGCTGGGCCTGCTCCGATCACTGCAACACAATAATTTTGTTCACTCACTTATTACCTCCGTAAATTCAGACAAAAACGGTGTATTATATTGGGAATTATCCAATCAGCAAGTCATTAAACTGAGTTCTATCATGCTTTATAATTACTCCATTGCCCTATTAGTCGAAAAATCCTGCAAAAAGTTATTCGCGGTCACATTAGACTTTTGTGAGAGATCCTTGAAAATCAAAATAGTGGTCTGGTGGTATCTGTGCTAATATTAACCTTAAGTCATTATTGAGCATGATTTTTTCCAAACAGGAGTCTCCATGAACACTGAACCCAAACAAGATCCCAGAGTTCGCATGCGGAATATGTTGAATGGCCAGTCTGCAATTAATCGTCTTCCCAAAAAAAAGATCGACACGCAATCTACTATTTCAGCGCAGGTGCAAGATGTTGCGAATGTGACGCCTGTAAGAAAAGATTTGACACATCCGGCAGATATAGAATCTGTTCCTGTTAAAGAAAAACGTAAATATAACTTTGGGCCTCCTTTTTGGACGATTGCGAGCATCCTTTCTCTTACCATCAATTTGGCAGTGGCCGTTGTCCTGTTTTTGGCCTGGACCAACCTTCCGTCCCTAATGTTAATGGTGTTAAAAAGCGTGACAGATATGGGCACAGGTTTGTTGGGAGGTCTATATACAAATTTCGAAAAAATGGATCGAGCTCACATCACACGGACCATTCCAGTCCAAACTACGATCCCCGTCAAATTTGATCTTGCGTTAAATCAACAAACAAATGTGGTCTTGAGTCAGGACGTGACGATCAGCAATGCGCTTGTCACAGTGCAGACCGGTGGTTTGAATATCACCAGAGCATTGGCAACCATTGTGCTACCGCAGGGAACGAACCTTCCCATTGTGCTAAACTTGACCGTTCCAGTAGACACCACCGTGCCCGTCTCGTTGAATGTGGATGTGGATATTCCATTGAATGAAACGCAGCTGCACGATCCGTTCGTTGGTTTGCGTAATGTGGTCGAGCCATATTACTGCATGATCAATCCGGGCGCGATCAATTTGGATGCAAATCAATTTGTAAATAATTAATCTGACATTGAACTGATCATCCCGCAGGTTCTGAAAATTTACTTCGACTTGCGATGTTTCCCATGAAAAACATTACTTTAGAAGGATTTTCTGGAGATAAATGGCAAACAAGATTACACAGGTTGTCTTAAAGAATGGCATGAAGGTCATGCTCAAAGAGATCCACACCGCGCCTATCATTTCATCCTGGGTGTGGTATCGGGTCGGTTCAAAAGATGAGCCGACGGGAAGAACCGGTATTTCCTGGACTGGACTGAACACATGCAATTTAAAGGGGACAAAAAATTCCCGCGAAGGTTTTGGATAAGTCCATCTCACGCGAGGGCGGTCGCTGGAACGCCTCCACCTCGCATGATTCCACGCGTTATTTTGAGACCATGCCGGCTGACAAGATCGATCTCGCCTTGCGTCTTGAATCTGACCGTATGGTGAATAGTATCTATAATAAGAAGGAAGTTGAATCGGAACGCACGGTCATCATCTCTGAGCGTGAGGGGGCGAGAACGAGCCGATGTTTCGTCTGACCGAAGCGGTTCAAAACACAGCCTTTCATGTACACCATATCACCATGAGATTATCGGCGACATGGCAGATCTGCATACCATCACACGAGATGATCTATATGAACATTATCGTACATATTATGTCCCGAACAACGCTGTGCTGTGTATGGCGGGCGACTTTGAGACCAAATCAATGCTGAAGCGTGTCAGGAATTGTTTGAGCCTATGGATTATTTTCCTCTGCAGGTTCTGGATAGCCTGCTTGGCGGTGCCAATGGGTTATCTTATAAAACTTCGCGTTTTTACCGCGCATTAGTGGACAAGGAATATGCGGTGGATGTATCCGGCTGGTCTGAAGCAACGATCGATCCTTATCTGTATCGCATCACCATCACCAACCACCCAAAACGCAAACCCGAAGAAGCATTGGCAGCGCTGGATGCAGAGATAAAAATATTCAGGATGTTTTAGTGCCCAGCGATGAGATTAAACGCGCGGTAAAACAGGCGCGGGCAGTCTTTGCTTACGGGAGCGAGAATATCACCAATCAGGCTTTTTGGATGGGGTATGTGGAAATGTTCTCATCGTATGAATGGTTTACTTCCTATCTGGATAAGCTGGCAAAGGTTACACCGCTGGATGTTCAGCGGGTGGCGCAGAAATATCTTCAACCTAAAAGCCGCGTGATTGGCACTACATCCCGAAAGGCGCGGAGGCATAAATGGCAAAGCGTATTCTGAGATCAGTAAAACCATCCCTGCCCGGTCCGGACGATATTTACCGTGTAACACTTTCCAATGGCATCACCGTTCTTGCGCGCTCCAGTTTTGACAGTCCTTCCATCAGTATGAGCGGATATCTGCCCGCAGGGGCGATCTTTGAAAGTGACGCGAAGCTCGGTCTCGCGGATTTTGTTGCTTCCTCGTTGATGCGCGGTACACAAACGCGGCATTTGACGCGATCTACAACGAACTGGAATCTGTCGGCGCGCGCATGGGGTTTGATTCAGGCGTACATAACACAAGTTTTGGTGGCCGCGCACTTGTGGAAGATCTCCCGCTTTTGCTTGGTCTTTTGGCTGAATCATTGACAACGCCCACTTTCCCTGCAGATGAAGTAGAGAAACTGCGAGCCCAATTATTGACCGGTCTCGCGATCCGTGCTCAGGATACAATGGACCTTGCGTCAATGGCCTTTGAACGGATGTTGTTTGAAAATCACCCGTACGGCAGGCCTAGTGATGGGTTTATCGAAACGATCCAATCCATAACGCGAAAGGATATGCAGGAATTTCACCGCCTCCACTTCGGACCGAAAGGCATGGTCGTTGCCATCGTGGGGCGATCGAGCCTGAAAAAGCTGTTGAAGAGATGGAGCGCGTCCTCGGGAATTGGCATGTTCCAGGTCAGGCTGGAAAGCAGGAATTACCTCCGCACAAGTCGGTTAAGAAAACGGTCAAACATCATCACACGATAGCGGGCAAGTCACAATCCGATCTGGTGATCGGCATGATCGGTCCGCGCCGTATGGATCCTGAATTTTTATCCGCGTCTTTGGGGAATTCGGTGCTGGGGCAGTTTGGCATGATGGGGCGCATTGGGGATGTGGTGCGTGAGAAGTCCGGGCTCGCTTATTACGCATCCTCAAGTCTGAACTCCGGGACGGGTCCCGGAAGCTGGGAAGTCAACGCGGGGGTGAATCCGAAGAACTTAAAGAAGGCGATCAGTTTGATCGAAAACGAGCTGCGCCGATTTGTAAAAAGCGGTGTGACAAAGGCGGAACTTGCGGATAGCCAGACGAATTACATTGGACGCTTGCCGCTGTCTCTTGAGTCGAATGGCGGTGTTGCCAGTGCAATATTGAATATTGAACGGTATAACCTTGGGCTGGATTATTATCAGCGCTATGAAGGTTTGGTGAAAACGTGACTCGCGCTGATGTGCTCGAGACCGCCCGAAAATATATAAACCCAGACTGCCTGGTCATTTCAACAGCGGGTCCATAACCTAATTTATGAATCTTTCCACCGGGGTTGACCTTGTTGAGGTTGCGCGTATTCGTGATGCGATCGATCGTCATGGGGAACGATTTGTTGCGCGCATTTTCACTGAACTGGAACAGCAGGATTGCAAAGGCAGGTTGGAATCTCTGGCTGCAAGGTTCGCGGCAAAAGAAGCGGTCGCCAAAGCTTTGGGCTGCGGAATTGGCGATGTGAGCTGGCTTGAGATAGAAGTGGTCGGTGACGAGAATCACGCGCCGCATTTGTACCTGCATGGAGCGGGTCAGAACCTGGCGATGAAACTGGGTCTGTCAAATTGGTCGGTGAGTTTGAGCCATACGGCGACGCATGCGATTGCATTTGTTGTGGCAATTGGGGAGTAGTAAAAAAATCCGCGCACTTGTTTGGCGGGCATTGTCCGATGATCATGCAATATCGTAATTAAAATAAGAACATCCTGCGAATACTGGTCGCAGGATGTTAGCTGAAACAAGAGAGATCTGGAATCCTAAGATCAACTCTCTTTTATTTTTGATCTTCAATGCCGATCCATAGGTGTCCGGGCATGATTGGTTGGAAAGGGCGGATGGTGAGTTTGCCCAATTGAAATTGTCTTTGACCGCTATCCAGCATGCTTGGATGAACAAGGCAGATATCCGGGGTACCCCAAATTTCTTTTTATAATACTCCATGGCTTTTGGATCTTTACACTCAAAGTAGTCTTAGGATCATTATCAAACCATAACATTCCAGTGTGCATGATGTTTTTCCTTTTATTGATCCAGGACGGAATCCAGAAACTCAGCCAGTTACTTCCTTCCCGCATGACAAATTGCGAGCCGGCAGTCAGGTCATTGAGGTTTTGTTAGAACCGCCTGTCAGTAAATTTGGACTCGGTTGAATCAAATATCCTTCCAAATAACCGGGTGCGGAAGAATTCCAGCCAAAGGTTGATATGCCTTGCGCGGCTTGGATTGATCGTGACGATCGGCCATACCCGGCGGCTGGGTCCGCGCAGTAAAAGCCAGCGCAAACTTTGTTCGGCTTGTTGATTTAGTTTTGTTAAGGCTTCCAGATCATCTATCAGAAGCAATACGGATTGTTGATCCCCTTTGTTGTTATGCGCCCAGGTCACAAGCGAGTACAATAGGTCTTGTGTTGTTGGGTCTTGTGTAGAGTAAATGCCCGCGTTGTTCTGTTTTGAATAAATGTCATCCCATTCCTTTGGATATTGGGTGATGACACTGTATTGAACGTCCGAAGGCGAATGCATCTGCTCAGTGGCAGTGGCTATGGCTTGCAGGAGCGTGGTTTTTCCACTGGCCTGATCTCCGCTAATGAGAATGGGACCTGGGATGGGATCGTATAGATTTAATAGCACGGGCAATCCATCTTCTGCGAGGCCGAGGAATACCGCTTCCGGGGGCAGGGGGATGCGTTCGCAATGACCGATCTTAAATTAGGTAGACCAGGCGCGGGCGGAGTGTGATGCGCTTGTTCTTCTTCGGCAAGTTCAGCTAATGCATCGATCATCAAGGAAAATTGATTGAGTTTGCTCATATTAGAACACCTGTTCTAATATTACTTCCAACAGTTTTTCTTGTCAAGGTTTGAGTTTTTATTTATTTGGATATTAATAATGATAGCGTGTTTATCTTGACGCTGGGCGTTGTTTTGGTATAATCCGCCTGCTTAATCACTTGCCGACGTAGCTCAATTGGCAGAGCACCCGCCTTGTAAGCGGGAGGTTACGAGTTCAATTCTCGTCGTCGGCTCTGCGGTTGTTGACTGTAGAAGTTGTCGGTTGGTGATCAGCAAAAATAATTTATCCCGGGCGGTTACCCAAGTGGCCAAAGGGGACTGACTGTAAATCAGTTGTCAGAAGACTTCGGAGGTTCGAATCCTTCACCGCCCACTACCGAAAGATTTTCGGTCAGCACGTTAAGCCCTCATAGCTCAGTTGGCAGAGCACACCCTTGGTAAGGGTGAGGTCACGAGTTCGAGTCTCGTTGAGGGCTCAGTTGCTGAAAAGCATTCTTGTCTAATATATAAAAAGGAGTTATTCAAATGGCGAAGGTAAAATTTGACCGCAGCAAACCGCATCTGAATGTAGGGACCATGGGTCACATTGATCATGGGAAAACGACATTGACAGCGGCGATCACCAAAGTAGCCGGATTTTCAGGGCAGGCTGACTTCCGTGCGTACGATCAAATTGATAACGCACCGGAAGAAAAAGCGCGCGGGATCACGATCAACATCGCGCACGTGGAATACCAAACAGACAAGCGCCATTACGCGCATGTGGACATGCCAGGTCATCGTGACTATATCAAGAACATGATCACGGGAGCGGCGCAGGTGGATGGAGCCATTCTCGTAGTGGCCGCACCCGATGGTCCGATGCCCCAGACCCGCGAGCACGTTCTGCTAGCCCGTCAGGTGGAAGTCCCATCCATCGTCATCTTCCTGAACAAAGTGGATATGATGGACGACCCCGAGTTGCTCGAACTGGTGGAACTGGAACTGCGTGAACTGCTGACCGCCCAGGGCTTCCCCGGCGACACGACACCGATCGTGCGCGGATCAGCTAAACTGGCATTGGAAAGCACCAGCATGGATAAGAATGCACCCGAATATGCATGTATCCATGAGTTGTTGCGAGTGGTGGATGAGTACATCCCCGAGCCGAAACGCGATACCGACAAGCCGTTCATGATGTCAGTGGAAGACGTATTCTCGATCAAGGGACGCGGAACGGTGGTAACCGGACGTATCGACCGCGGCATCATCAAGATCGGGGAACCGATCGAGATCATCGGGCTGCGTGAAACGAAGAGCACCGTCTGTACGGGCGTGGAAATGTTCCACAAGCAGTTGGATGAAGGCATGGCCGGAGACAACGTGGGCTTGTTGCTGCGCGGAATTGAACGAGAAGATGTGGAGCGAGGTCAAGTGTTGGCCAAGCCGAAATCGATCACACCGCACAAGAAGTTTTTGGCGGAAGTGTACGTGTTGAAGAAGGAAGAAGGCGGACGCCACAAAGCGTTCTTTAGCGGCTACCGACCGCAGTTCTACATCCGCACGATGGATGTAACGGGCGACATCACGCTGCCGGAAGGCGTGGAGATGGTGATGCCCGGAGACAACGTCAACCTGACGGTTGAGTTGATTGTTCCTGTTGCGCTTGAACAGGGTTCCAAGTTCGCCATTCGTGAAGGCGGTCTGACCGTCGGCGCGGGTGTCGTTACCAAGATCATTGAATAAAAAGAAAGCAAGGTAGTAAAAGATGGCTTCCAAGAAAAAAGATGTCCGCCCCGTGATTACGCTCCAGTGCAATGACTGCAAAGAGCGCAATTACACCACTGAGAAGAATCGTCGTAATGATCCCAATCGGTTGGAGTTCAACAAATACTGCTCTCGCTGCCGTAAGCACACACAGCACCGCGAGACCAAGTAGTAGATGATATAGAAATGGTGGGGTATAATCTACCCCACCAATATTTAGGCCAGTGGCTCAATTGGCAGAGCACTCGTCTCCAACACGAGCGGTTGTGGGTTCGATTCCTACCTGGCCTGCCTGTGGCAAACGCCGCGTTATGCGGCGTTTTAGCCGTAAAAATTAAGAAGGAGTATTGCCTTGGCTGAGAAAGAGAAGAAGAAAGTCAAGAAAAGCGAAAACGCCATCCAGCGTTATTTCCGTGAGACCACGGGTGAACTTCGCAAAGTAAGCTGGCCGACCATGCCTGAAGCAAGACGCCTTACGTGGCTTGTTCTTGTGGTGATGGTGATCGTAGGTGCATTTCTTGCAACTATCGATCTTCTATCCAGCAACTTGATGAATTTGATTTTAGGTATTTAATTTCGAATTGAGGATCTGATGGATTTACCGGAACCACAAGAGCAGTTAGAACAGGAACCGATGGGTGAACAGGCCGAGGAGCAGTCCGCTCCTGCGGATGTAGCTCCTGTCGCTTCTTCTTCGAGACGGAAGCCTGCCCGTCGTTCCGAGACGCAGATTCCCGCCGATCTGCCTTCTGTTGAAGTGACAGTCGAAGGTCCCGCCTGGTATGTGATTCACTGTTATTCAGGATATGAGAATAAGGTGCGTCATAATCTTGAGCAGCGTATTGAAACCATGGGTATGAAAGACAAGATCTTTGATGTGGTCATCCCGACTCAGGAAGAGATCGAAGTCAAGGATGGCAAGCGTAAAACGGTGGAACGCCACATCTTCCCGGGATATGTGCTTGTGAATCTCGCCCTTTCGGAAGAATCCTGGTATGTGGTCCGCAATACCCCAGGTGTAACCGGCTTCGTTGGGATGGGAAACAACCCGACACCATTACGCCCTGAAGAAGTGGCTCAGATCGTGAAGCGTATGGAAGCTGAAGCGCCCACAGTCAAGGTCACCTTCAAGGTGGGTGAGCGGGTGCGTATCGTGGATGGGCCGTTCAATGATTTCCGTGGCATGGTCTCTGAGATCGATATGGAGCGCACAAAGGTACGCGTGATGGTGAGCTTCTTCGGACGTGAAACACCTGTTGAGTTGGACTTCTTGCAAGTAGAAAAAGCGTAGAAAGAATTTATTAGACAGTAGCAGACCAACTCAGGTCTGATGCGGTGGGAGGGTCTCCCAAATGACCCGCTAAAACCACAAAGGAGTTAAGTCAAAATGGCAAAGAAATTAAAGGCAATCGTTCGTCTTCAGCTCGAAGCTGGCAAGGCCAATCCTGCGCCTCCCGTCGGCCCCGCGCTCGCAAGTCATGGTATTAATATCATGGCATTCTGCAAGGAGTACAATGCTCGCACATCCAATCGTCCTGGCGAGACGCTTCCGGCGGAAATAACAATTTACACCGATGGTTCATTCACTTTTGTGCTTCGTACATCGCCCGCGGCGGTATTACTTCGCAAGGCTGCCAAGGTTGAGAAGGGCTCCGGCGTGCCGAATAAAGACAAGGTCGGCAAGGTAACCCGTGCTCAGGTGAAGGAAATCGCTGAGTTGAAGATGAAAGATCTGAACGCGATTGACATGGAAGGCGCGATGAAGCAGATCGAAGGCACCGCCCGTTCCATGGGCATTACAATCACCGAATAATTTTGTGGGAGGACGGCTTTAGGCTGTCCGTTTGTACCACGGAGGATAAAATGGCAAAACACGGAAAGAAATATACGGCGGCTGCCGCCAAAGTTGATATTGACAAGGTTTACTCTGCCAAGGAGGCGATTACGCTTGCCAAGGAAACCTCGATCACAAAATTTGATTCAACAGTTGAAGTTCACATGCGCACATCACTTGACTCACGTCAGGCTGATCAACAGTTGCGCGATGTGGTTGTGCTTCCGCACGGACTTGGCAAGACAGTGCGAGTGCTTGTCTTTGCAACTGGCGAAGGTGCCGTCGCGGCCCGTGCCGCTGGTGCTGACCTCGTTGCGGATGACGATGAGACCATGAAGAAGATCGAAGGTGGCATGTTGGATTTTGATGTGGCGATCTCCACACCTGATGCGATGGGTAAGGTGGGACGCCTGGGCCGTGTACTGGGTCCGCGCGGTCTCATGCCTAATCCGAAGGCTGGTACCGTGGTGCCGGCGTCAGATATGGAACGTGCCATTAGAGAAGCCAAAGCAGGTCGTGTGGAATTCCGTCTGGACAAGACCAATAATATCCATGTTTCGATCGGCAAAGTTTCTTTTGAAGTCAATAAGTTGATCGAGAATTATGCGGCATTGATGGATGGCGTGAACAAGGCTCGTCCTTCAGGTGCGAAGGGTAACTTCATCAAACGCATTACGGTAACAACGACCATGGGTCCTGGCATGAAGATGGATCCCAACGAACATATGGATGGTGCCGAGTAGCAGTACTCGTTAAATCATTAAAACCACTTCGCCGTTGAAGGCGGGTGTCCCACAATTTTGGGACTTAATTTCCTGCTCAGGTGGAGACTGATAGCAATTTGCAACGCGCAAGCGTTGATTCCCTTCCGGGAGTTCCCCTCATGGGGGACTGCGAAAAGTCTTTGCCTGTGTAAGTGGCAAAGACTTTTTAATTGAAAGGAGGTGAATACCCTTTGGCAATTTCTAAACAACGCAAGGAAGAAGTACAGGCCCTGTATGAAGACTGGGTCAAGCGTAGTGAAGCTGTGATCCTTGTGGAATACAGCGGCGCGAAAATGAAGAACATCGATGCGATCCGCGCGAAGATCCGTGATACCGGCGGTGAATTCCACATCGTGAAGAATACGCTTGTCCGCCGTGTTTTTGCGGCTCAAGGCATGCAAGTTCCCGCGGACTATCTCGTGAAGTCCACGGCGATCTCATTCGCTTTCAAAGATCCAGCACTTACCGCGAAAGCATTGACTGAGGCAACAAAAGGCAATGAGTTCGTAAAGGTAAAGGGCGGTATGATGGGTGGCAAGTCCTTAAGCCCTGTTCAGGTGAAGGCGCTTTCTGAGATGCCCCCGCTGCCGGTTATGCGTGCAACATTACTTGGCGTTTTGCAGGCTCCTGCCGGCAAACTCGTCCGCACACTCGCGGAACCAGCACGTGGTCTCGCGGCTGTCATCAAAGCTCATGCGGAACAAACACCCGCGGCGGCATAATTTTGAACTGTGCGGCGCCGCAGGCGTACCGCAATAAACCTAACCTATATTATTACTTAGCAAGGAGTGCTAAACAATGTCTGAAAAGCTCGCAAAACTCGTGGAAGAACTTTCCACACTCTCCGTCCTTGAGGCGGCTGATCTCGTAAAAATGCTTGAAGAGAAGTGGGGCGTTTCCGCCGCCGCTCCTGTCGCGATGGCTGTTGCCGGTGGCGCTGCCGTCGCTGCTGAACCTGTGGAAGAGAAGACCGAGTTCGATGTGGTCATCAAGGATCCAGGCGCCAAGAAGATCGATGTCATCAAAGTCATTCGTCAATTGACCAGCCTCGGCCTCGGCGAAGCCAAGACCCTCGCTGAAACCGCTGGCGGCAAGATCCTCACCGGCGTTGGCAAAGATGCCGCCATGGATGCCAAGAAGAAACTTGACGAAGCTGGCGCTAACATCGTTATCGAATAGTTTTTAAGAAATCAGCACAAAAAAAGACGACTCGCAAGGGTCGTCTTTTTTTGTGCTTGGCTACTTTTTTTATTTAATTGAGTCTTTCTACTTTGCGAATGACCATGACCACTTTACCTTTGATCTCCAGCGCTTCGTTCTTGTTAATGAAGATCGGCTCCATGGTTGGATTGGCGGGCTGCAGGCGGAATCTGTCCTTTTCCTTGAAGAAGAACTTTAGTGTTGTTTCATTGCGATCGTTCAGCCAAACCGCAACCATGTCCCCGTTTCGAGCCTCCTGGGTGGGTTTGAGGATGACGATGTCGCCATCATTAACCATGGCGTCGATCATTGATTCTCCCTGTACCTTCAGGGCAAATAACTCCTTGCCCTTTTCCTTGGATGGCAGGAGCGATGTCGCAATTTCAACAGAGTCGTCTGCTGTGAAAGAAGGGAAGTCCGAGTTTGTAGGGACTTGGATCGGTTCACCCGCTTGAATTACACCGGCAAGCGGAACTCGGAACATGTCACCAAGCGGGGTATTGCCGGTTAACCGCATGCCGCGTGAAATCTTCCGGTCGCGTTCGAGGTGGCCGTTTTTTTCCAGTTGATCAAGATAATAATTAACGACTGAGGTTGATGAAATATCACAATGCACACCAATCTCACGGATTGAAGGTGGGTGCTTGTGTTCGCGCTGATAACTTGCTATGAAATCAAGGATCTTCTGGTGGCGTTCGCCTAATCCCTTGCTTTTTCTAACCATCATCATGTTATTCTCCTCACGAGCATTCTTCGCTCATTTGTGCTACAAATGATACTCGAACGCTTGTTCTGTGTCAAGGATTTGATGATATCGAAATCAAGGGCTATACCCAGGTCTGTCGGCGCATCCACAGGATCATTAGGACTGGAGATAGAATTGTCAGGCTTAGCATCCCATAAAAGACAAATGGTGTTAATGTTTTCATGACATCGTTTAGTACTGTTGTTGATTACAGACAGGTAGGTGTCCAAGGCGCCGCTGACGAGATCCCTTAAGCTTTCATTGACATCATGCAAACGGACAAGATGGTCGTAAATATCGCGGTAAAAAATTCGGTCTTTCTCATCGATGACCTGATAATCGTCACGCGCCATTTTGTTGAGTACCTCGCGCTGTGGGAGCAGAATACGCCGCATGGCAAGCAGGACGCGTTTGAGTGTGAACAGACGGGCGAGTGTTTGCGAGCTGGGGCTATCAAAAACCTGGTCTTCAATAAAATCAATTTCTTCATCTATCTTTTCGATGATCGGCATGTAATTCATGACAGTGGCATCAATGATCTTGTAAAGCAAATGATCTGGCCCGTCTTTTGCGTAGCGCGGGTCGCGCTGGCACATATCCCAGGTTTCATCAATGGAGGCAACCGGGTTATCGTGATGCGTTATGACGTAGTTGCTCCCAAGGAAAATATCCAGCTCATCAATTTCCGTATCCCATGGATCGGTATTGTTTACAAGGTGCATGTAGTTCAGGACAATATAAAGATAGTCGCCCCAATCATCGATCTTTGGAGCGTGCGTTTCTTGTAAAGCGTCGTCAATGGCCAGGTGGTGGAACTTAAAGCTTTCTAGGATGGGCAGGGCAGATTCGGGCGGTTCAGCGATGAAGTCCACCCAGAGCAAACCCTGTTTGTTGCGGATAAGGCGCGGAAATTCCTGTGGGGAGATATTTGTGCGGGTGGGCTTACCGGGCGAGAAAAATATAGAGCGAATCATTGAAAAACCTCCAAATTCGTGGAAATATTGATTTTATGGAATCAATATCAATATTTTTAAAAACAATATTGATATTATTGATTTGTGTATTGACAAAATTAAAAATATGGATATAATATTAATAGAAATAAGGAACAGGCTTTAATAATTTTGCCTTTAGCAGCGTTTTTCCTCTTTTTGTTTGAAATGGAGAAGTATCATGAATAATTTTCATCCTGAAAGCTTATTAATGGTGGCGAAGCAGAAAACTCAAGAAGAAGTCGATAATTGCCTGGCCTGGAAGCGCTCGCAGGGCTTTTCTGCCAGACGCTTACTGTTTGCACTTGGCGCCTGGATGGTTGTCAGCGGTCAAAAATTGCAAGCACTAAATGCTGACGCAACCAAATCAGTTGAGGTTTTCGCAAGATAAATTTTGAAGACGCGAGCTTAAAATGTTCCTGCAAAATATCATCCAAAGAATAACCAATCTCTACAACGAATATCCGCGCACGTTTTGGACCGTGATCGCCATCACTTTTATTGATCGCATTGGCGGCTCGTTGCTCTTCCCATTCTTTGCGCTCTATATTACCAGTAAATTTAATGTTGGGATGACGGATGTTGGCGTACTCTTTGCGGCTTTTTCAGTTTCCAGTTTTGCCGGCTCCGCCATTGGAGGTGCGCTCACTGACCGCTTCGGACGCAAGGGCATCATCATGTTTGGACTGATCGCCTCCTCCTTTAGCACCGTGGCGATGGGGCTGATCGACTCCTTCCAGGTTTTCTTCTTTCTGGCGCTCTTTGTTGGCATCTTGACCGATGTCGCTGGACCTGCCCATCAAGCCATGATCGCAGATATTCTTCCTGAAGAAAAACGGGCGGATGGGTACGGGATCTTGCGTGTGGCATTCAACTTGTCTGTCGTGATTGGTCCCGCGATTGGCGGATTGCTTGCGTCTCGTTCCTACCTTTTACTGTTTCTGTCCGACGCAGTCATTTCCCTGTTGACCGTGATTCTGATCGCCATCTTCCTGCCTGAGACAAAACCTTTGGCACATCCCGATGCCCCGAAGGAAACCATGGCACGTACCTTTGCTGGCTATGGACAGGTCTTCCGCAACGCGGCCTTCATGTTGTTCCTGGGTGCGGTTATGCTGCAAGTCTTCACTTATATGAATATGAACACCACACTGGGTGTCTATCTGCGAAACGAACATGGCACGCCTGAATCTGGTTATGGGTTGCTGCTGAGTATCAACGCCGCGATGGTCGTCTTAATGCAATTCCCGATCACACGCCGCATCGCAAAATATCCGCCCATGTTGATCATGGCATTTGGAACATTTCTGTATGTGATTGGTTTCTCGATGTATGGTTTTATTTCCACTTATATATTGTTCGTCATCGCGATGGTCATCATCACGGTGGGCGAAATGGTGGTCTCACCTGTGGCACAGGCGTTGATAGCCTCTTTTGCCCCTGAAGAAATGCGTGGACGTTACATGGCGGTTGCGGGTTTTTCATGGGGGATTCCTTTTGCGGTCGGACCCTACCTGGCCGGCTTGATCATGGACGGACCCAAACCCTATCTTCTTTGGTATGCGGCGGGCGTGATTGGTATGTTCTCCACCTTCGCCTTTCTCAGCTTGTATCGTGTAAAAAAGAATCAAGAAAATAAATTAGAAACCATGCCTGAAGTTTCGGCATTATAAAATTTGGAGGAACCAAACCATGCGACCAGCACCAACTCGTTGTCCGATCTGCCAATCTGAACTGACTGTTGCGCGTTTACATTGCTCATCCTGTGATACCACGATCGAAGGGAATTTCGTTTCAGGTCAATTCTCCAATTTGACTCCCGAACAGTTGGAATTCATTTTTACCTTTGTGCGCTGTGAAGGCAAGATCAACCGCATGGAGCAGGAGATCGGATTATCCTATCCGACCATCCGTAACCGTCTGCATGAAACCATCCGCGCCCTGGGGTATGAACCTGGCAAGGATGAAGCCCCTGAGATTGAACCTGACGTTCGCAGCAGCGCCATTGCCGACCTTGAAGCCGGCAAGATCACTGCTGAACAAGCCATGCGTATTTTGCGCGGAGAGGAGATATAAACCATGTCTAAAACAATTTCTGCAGGACGCACCCCCAAAATATTTATTGAGAAGATCGGCGGAGACCTCAGCCTTGTCGGTTGGGAAGGGGATGATATTCTGATCAAATGTGATGATGACGAGGAAATGCGCCTCAAGCACGAAGGCGATACGGTCAACATCTATTGTGAAGATGATGTTTCACTGCGTGTTCCAAAACTTGCTTCTGTTTCCATTCAATATATTGAAGGTGACGCTTCCATTCGCGGGGTGATGGGAGCAATTGAGTTGAAAACCATTGCAGGCGACCTGTCCATCCGCGACGTGGATATGGTTTCGATTGATACGATCGAATCTGATTTTAGTTTGCGCACTGCCAAGGGGAATTTATTTGTTAAGAGCGCTCATAGTGATGTGTCCATCCGTGATGTGGATGGGAGTGTCACGCTTGAGTCAGTTGCTGATGACCTTGCCTTGCGCGATGTGCGCGGGAATGTAATTGCCAATGTGGCTGAAGATGTTGTGCTGTATCTAAATCCGCGTGCCGATAATGTGTATTCGGTCACAGCGGGTGATGATATTTTATTGGTCATGCCCCCAAAGGCGAATGCAACATTAACGCTTAACGGCGATGAGATCGATGTTGAATGGAAGGGCGTTGAAAAAGATGAAGACGCCACTTCCCGTACGGTCATCCTTGGCGATGGGTCGGCTGCAGTGAAGTTAATTGCGGGTGGTGATATCCGCGTTACAAATCAAGCGGATGCCGGAGAGTCAGCGGAAGACTTTGGTAACTTTGCAGGTATTGGCGTGGACTGGTCTGGGTTTGGTGACCGAATTTCACGACAGGTCGAACAAGCGACCCAGCGTGCCCAGCGCAAAGTGGAAGAGGCCGCCAGACGCGTTGAGCAAAAAACGCGCGAGGCAGAACGGCGGATTTCTCATCGTGGAAGCGGCAAGCCCGTCTTTCAAGTCGGTCCCTGGAGTTGGGATCTGTCTTCGAAAGGTGTGCCAATGCCGATCAAACCGCAAGCCACCGATGAAGAACGCATGCTCATTCTAAAAATGCTTCAGGATAAAAAGATTACGGCTGCCGAGGCTGAAAAATTATTAGCGTCACTCGAAGGAGGGTCGTAATGTCATCTGAAGAACGAAAGAAAATTTTGCAAATGGTCGCAGATGGAAAGATCAACGCGCAGGAAGCCGCCACGCTGATGCGCGCGCTGGATGACTCTGCCGAAGAGCAGATTCAAGTCATCGAAGCGGGACCAAGCTTCGGGTCCGAAAAGACCGATGCCCCTGAGTTCGATCAAGTCCGCAGACGGGCGAATCGTTTTTCGAGCGCATTCCTCTCGATAGGGATCATCTTCACAGTCTTGAGCGCCTGGGCGATGTTTGGTATCCAAAAAAATAACGGGCTCAACTTTTGGTTCTTCTGCATGACCATGCCGCTCTTCCTCGGAATTTTGCTGACGATGCTCGGCGCTGGCAGCAGGACTTCGCGCTGGATGTATGTGAATGTGGACCGCTCGCATCAGACGGAATTCCCGCGGAATATCACGATCGCGTTTCCGCTTCCGCTCGGGCTGGTTGCCTGGTTTCTGAAAAATTTCGGCGGCAGCATTAGCGGACTCAAGAAAACCAATGTGGATGAGATCATACAGGCCATTGCCATGGCAAAAAATATTACCGAGCCGTTGATCGTGAATGTGGACGATGGCGATGACGGCGAAAAGGTGCAGGTCTTTATAGGATAAAAATGGAAACCATTAAGAAAAAACCTTTATTAAGCGGATTGCTGATCCTGTTTTTAACGGCGATGATCTTCGCGAACATCGGCGGGAGCATGTATGGCTCGCTGATGCCGCTTTATCTAAAGGACCTTGATGCATCAATTACACAGATCGGTCTGTTCTTTACGCTTTCACAGATCGTACCTTTGCTTTTACAAATTCTAGGTGGATGGGTTTCTGATACGCTCGGCCGCCTGCGTGCGATCGCGATCGGCAGTGTCTTTGGTGTGATCGGTTTTATTCCGCTGATCCTTGCGGACACATGGCAGTGGCTTTTGCTGGCTGTGGCGATCGGCGCGATTGCGCGTTCACTCGTTGGTCCAAGTTTCGATGCGTTCATTGCGGAACATTCCAGCGAGGAAAATCGAGGAAAGGTCTTTGGCATTTCACAGGCCATCTTTATGATCGTCTCAGTGATCGGACCTCCGCTCGGCGGGTGGATGGCTGGCGCATACGGTTTCAAGTTGATGTTGTTGGCGGCTGGCATCTTTTATTTCATCGCGATGATCATGCGTTTAAGCATGGCGCGCGAAGCGGCAAAAACCGCAACGACAAAGACGGAAAAACTTTCATTCAGCAGTTTGAAGATCAATCTGGCTGCGATGTTCACCCTGATCTTTTCCGGCGGACTCATCACCTGGATGCTGATCACAGATGGTCTGCGCGATATTTCATTTCAATTCTCAGAAAACCTTTTCCCTGTTTACATGCAGGAAGTCGGCGGATTTTCACTCCAGCAGATCGGCTGGGTCATGTCATTCTTTGGCATGGCCATGATGCTGACCACCATTCCCGGCGGCTGGCTTTCAGATAAAGCAGGTGAGCGTGTGGGTATCGCACTGGGAATGATCCTAATGTCGAGTGCTTTGTTCGTTCTGGTCAATATTCCCGCTGGCAATCAGTGGATGTATTATTTGGGCTGGGGGCTTGCAGGTATGGGCGCTGGGGTTTCCGGTCCGGCCTATCAGTCGCTGATCAGCAAGGCAGTCCCTCAAAAGAATCGCGGTATGGCATTCGGGTTGTTCAGTACCAGCCTGGGGATTTTCTCCCTGCCCGCCCCGTGGATCGGCGCGCAGATGTGGGATCGCGTCAGCCCGACATTTCCATTTACAGTGACCGCCATTGTTTTATTGATTTCGGTTATTCCGATCTGGCTGAAATTTAAATTGCCGAAAGTAGAAGCAGTAAGCGATGAAATTGTCCCCGCAGTTGTTGGGTAGGGTAATGTAACATCATAGACAAGGATATGAGGTCGCCATGACTACAGTTGAAGAAAGAATGAAGATACTCAAGATGATCGAAGAAGGGAAGATCAGCGCAGACGAAGGTTCGAAGTTGCTTTCGGCGTTAAGTGATTCCCGCCGCGGCTTGCCGCCGGCTCCGCGGGCGCCAGGTGCTGGTGCCCCTGCGCGCTGGCTGCGCATCCGGGTGACAGACACCCGCACCGGGCAGATCGAAAGCCTCCGTTCAAATTCCGCTCGCGCTGGTGGACGCCGGCATGAAGATCGGCGCGCATTTCGCGCCCGAAGTGGAAGGCGTGGACATGTCCAATGTGATGGAAGCGCTGCGCATGGGTGTGACCGGCAAGATCATTGATGTCGTGGATGAGGAAGACGGCGAGCATGTTGAGATCTATGTGGAATAGCGCGTAGAAATCAGCGCGTCAAGCTGAACATAGTTCGACAGGTTAAGGTGATCCTCGTTTCCGGAGGGATGCCTTTTTGCATATTGCTTGAGCGTTGCAGGATAAAAAATGGAAAACACTGCAAATACAAATCAAATCCCTGAAAAGTGGGCGACGCGTTTTTTCATCTTTTGGGGCGGACAAGCTGTTTCATTGGTCGGAAGCAGTCTGGTGCAATTTGCCCTTGTCTGGTGGATGACCAAAACAACCGGTTCTGCAACTGTTCTGGCGACCGCATCCCTCATCGCGATCCTGCCACGGGTGTTGTTGGCGCCATTTGCCGGCACATGGGTGGATCGGTGGAACCGTAAGTTGGTCTTGATCATTGCTGATGGGTTGATCGCCCTCGCGACCATTGTCTTAATGGTTCTATTTGCGACAAAGCAGGAAAGCCTTTGGGCTGTCTATATAATCCTATTGGTTCGGGCAGCGGGCGGCGCTTTTCATTCCCCGTTAAGATTCCACAGCCGCCGCGTCAGTTGGCGCAGGAAAATGGCACAGCCGATAAAACCAATTACATGCAGGATCTACGTGAAGGCTGGACTTACATGATCGCATGGCCCGGACTGATGGGTGTTGTCGTGATCGCAATGGTCATCAATTTTATGGTTGTGCCGGCCGCCTTGATTCCTCTCGTGGTCACGCAGGAATATCACGGCAGTGTCATGCAATTGGGAATGGTTGACTCGTTCTTTGGGATCGGGATCATCATTGGCGGATTGGTACTCAGTGCCTGGGGCGGATTCAAGAAACGCATTCTAACGAGTATGGTAGGCATTATCGGTATAGGGATCGGGATCATGATCTTTGGTCTGCTCCCTTCCAATCTATTTTATATTGCCTTGAGCGGGATCTTCCTGCTTGGATTCATGCAGGTCATGGCGAATGGTCCATTGGATGCGATTCTTCAGGCGGCGGTTGACCCGGATATGCAGGGACGCGTCTTTTCCCTGCTGGGAGCTGGCGCTTCGGCCATGCAACCGCTCAGCCTGTTGGTGGCTGGTCCCGTTTCCGATTGGCTTGGTATTCGTACCTGGTATATGATCGGGGGGCTGGCTTGTATCATCATGGCTGTAGCCGGCCTCTTCATTCCAGTCATTATGAACATCGAAGAGAACCGCCGTAAGGGATCAGCCGAAATAGCACAAATCGAGATCACATAAGTTGGATTGAATGAAATAGGAGCAATGCAATGCAGGAGACTTCCGTAAAAAGACCAAGTGGCTTGTTTGGTTTTACCATTGTCTGGCTCGGGCAGATCGTTTCAGTACTGGCCAGTTCCATGAGCCAATTTGCTTTAAGTATCTGGATGTATGACCAGACCAAGAGCGCGCTTGCCATGGGCATGATGCAGGTCTTCTTTATTACTCCATTCCTGATTATTTCTCCCATCGCCGGCGTGATGGTGGACCGTCACAATCGTAAAATGATGATGATGGTCAGTGACCTTGCGGCGGGAGTTGCCACGCTTGCCATACTTGCCCTGCAATTTTTCGGCGTTCTGGAATATTGGCATTTGTATGCTACATCCGTAATTTATGGCTTAGGAATGGCATTTCAATGGCCTGCGTATTCCGCCGCCATCAGTACCATGGTTCCCAAGGAACAATATGGCCGCGCCAATGGCATGATGTCTTTGGTGGAAGCCGGCCCGCAAGTCGTTGCTCCTTTATTGGCTGGCGCATTGCTTCCCATGATTGGGCTTACCGGTATTTTGTTTTTTGATGTTGCCACGTTCATTCTTGCCATTGGCGCGTTGCTGATCGTGCATATTCCCCAGCCTGCCCGCACGGAAGAAGGTGCAAAAGGCCAGGGCAATATCTTGAAGGAAGCCGCGTATGGTTTCAAATATATCTTTGCCCGCCCAAGTTTGCTCGGCTTGCAGATGACCTTCTTTGCCGGCAACCTCTTCTTTGGCATCGCGTTCACTGTCATGGCTCCCATGGTTTTGGCGCACACAAACAGCAACAGCCTGATATTTGGTTCGGTTCAAACAGCTGGCGCGATTGGCGCTGTGATCGGCGGTGTGATCATGAGCGCCTGGGGAGGTTTCAAACGCCGCGTCTATGGCATTCTTATCGGCTGGACTCTCAGTGGAATCGGCATCGCAATTATCGGTCTTGATGGAGGTCTGCCGGTTTGGATTATTGGTGTTGTTCTATCTGCGCTTGTCAGCCCGCTGATGAATGGATCGAATCAGGCGATTTGGCAATCCAAGGTTGCGCCTGATGTGCAGGGCCGCGTCTTTTCTGCCCGACGGTTGATCGCCTGGCTGACGAATCCCATCTCTCCGATCATTGCCGGCTCGCTGGCTGACTTTGTGCTCGAGCCGCAAATGCAGGTGACAAGCTCGCTCTCCAATATATTTGGCTGGCTGGTTGGCACGGGACCCGGTTCAGGCATGAGTTTGCTGATCTTTTTCTGCGGTGTGTTCGGCGCATTCATTGGGTTGGTCGGTTACCTTACCCCCGCCATTCGTAATTCCGAGACCCTCCTTCCCGACCACGATGCATTACCCAAAGTGGAAACGGCACCAGCAGTAACTTCCTGAAACAGTATCACTATGAGATTTCAAGAACAACCCTGAAAATGGGTTGTTCTTCTTTATAATCATGAAGCATCAAGACTCTGGAGTCCATCAGCGAGCTGATGGACTGGCGCACAAATACAGGAGATAAACATGAAATTTGCGATCTTTGGAACAGGCGGCGTTGGCGGATACTTCGGCGGCAGACTCGTACAGGCCGGCGAGGATGTGACCTTTATTGCTCGGGGGAATCATCTATCAGTGATTCAGCAAACAGGCCTGAGCGTGGAATCGATCCGCGGTGACTTTGTGTGAATCCTGCCAAAGCGACAGATACAACCGAGTCAGTCGGCGCTGTCGATGTGATTATCCTCGCGATCAAAGGCTGGCAGTTGGATGAAGCCATCCTTCAAATGAAACCACTTAT
>NZ_JADJSO010000074.1:0-62708 GCF_016711665.1 Candidatus Villigracilis saccharophilus | reverse complement strand
ACGAAAGCAACATTCCCACCCAAAACAAAAGGCTATACAACAACGCGGTCTGACCTGTCCCGGCAAGCGCGGCATTCAACGGACGACCCGTCTGCGTGAATACTGTTCTCAAAGTTTTGATCGCTACTGGAAGTGAAAGCCATGCCAGCAATGAAGCGACAGGGATAATTTTCAAAATTACAAGAACTGCCAAAAGCAAATATGCAATCCCCATGCACAGAACATATTCTATCTTTGTGGCTTTTTCGCCGAGACGAACGGCCAATGTATATTTGCCTGCCTTGCGATCATTCTCAAGGTCGCGCAAATTATTGACCACCAAGATTGCAGTGATGATCAACCCGATCGGCACAGACATCCACCACGCGGCGGCGCTGACCGAGCCCACTTGCACAAAATATGTCCCTGCTACTGCGGCAAGGCCGAAGAAGATAAACACGAATACATCACCGAGTCCATAATAGCCAAGCGGGAATGGCCCGCCGGTATATGCTATCGCTGAGACAATAGCCGCGACGCCGATCCAGACCACGGTCCAGCCCCGAAGCGCTGCGAGGTAGAGTCCGCACAAAGCCGCCAGAGAAAAGATGATCCACATGCCGCGCTTGACCTGTGCAGGCGTAAGCAATCCCGCCTGAGTGACTCGCAACGGGCCTTGTCTCTCCGCCGTATCCGCGCCGCGCTCAAAGTCAAAAACATCGTTGGCAACATTACTTCCAATTTGTAAAAGCAACGCCACGAACAATGCCGCAAGCGCGGGCAAAAAATTAAATGAGCCATCGCGCCATGCCAGCGCGCTTCCCATCACCACGCCGGAAGCGGCGGCAGGTAAAGTGCGCGGACGGATCGCAAGCCACCATATTTGTAATAAGTTTTGCTTTTCCATAGCCGCGCAGTATAACGAACTTTCAGCGTTTATAATAGGCCAACTATGACCAACCTCACAGGACAGGAACGTTCCAAGTACGTGCAATCCATGTTCACAAAAATAGCGCATCGCTATGATTTGATGAATCGACTCATGACCGGCGGACAGGATATCCGCTGGAGAAAGCAAGTCATAAAACTTGCGCGATTAAAACCCAACGCATCACTGCTTGACCTGGGAACTGGCACCGGTGATCTGGCACGCGAGGCCCTTTTGCAGGAGCCGCAAGCGAAAGTTACTGCCGCAGATTTTACAATAGAGATGATGAGAGTTGGAAAGAAAAGCGGCAGCCTGCAATTCTCCGCGGCGGATGCGTTAAACCTGCCGTTCAAAGATTCCACCTTCGATGCGGTTGTCTCAGGTTTTCTGATGCGCAATGTGACAGATATTCAACAAGCCTTGAAGGAACAATATCGCACGCTCAAGTCCGGTGGTAGGATCGTGATCCTTGATACTACGCGCCCGAAGAAGAATATCCTCTCGCCGTTCATCTGGATTCACATGCACTTCATCATCCCCACCATTGGCGGTCTGCTTTCAGGGGAACGCGATGCTTATAATTATTTACCAGACACCACAGAAAACTTCCTCACGGCTGAGCAGCTTGCTGCACGCATGATCGCCGCGGGCTTCAAGAAAGTGGATTTCAAACGCTTGATGTTCGGCACGATCGGAATGCATTGGGGAGAAAAATGATCAATCCGCCTTGGCAGGCTGGAATTTTGGTTTGGAACCAAGCCGAATATGCAGGAAATAAAAAGCCAGCATGGCAACCACGCATAGAACACCCCCGATATACCAAACATAATTCGGGTTGTAATTATCAAAGACCAAACCCGCCGCCCATGGACCGATCATGGAAGGAACAGTCCATGTGAGGCCAAATACCGCCATATAGCGCGCACGCATCTCTTCCGGAGCGAAGGAGGCCGCCAGTACATTGCTGGTTGGCATACCCACCATCTCGCCTATGGTAACGATCACCATGGCAAGAATGAATAAGGGGATCGTGGCTACAAATCCGTACATGGTAAAGCCGATCATATAAAAGAATGTCGCGACCACCATCATCAAAAACGGGGGATACTTCTTGATGACCCGCGTGACCCAAAACTGAAAAAGCACAACGGTCACCGCGCTGGATGACATGATCAATCCATAGAACTGGGGATCCACATGATGGACATCACGCAAGTAGACTGACAATGAGCTGTACATTTGCTGGTAGACAAGAATCATCAAAATAGATGCAAAAATGAATGCAAAATATGGACGATCCAAGAGTGCGACACGGTAACCGCTCAAAGTCTGCCAGATCGATTCCTCTTCCGCCTTCTCTTTGGGCTGGGGCTTTGTTTCCGGCAACAGGCGGAATACAAGCAAAGCCGTGATGATACTAAGCACAGCATCCCCTAAGAATAAATAAAGGAAGTTATACGCCGCCAGAAAGCCGCCCATGGTGGGACCAATGATCCAGGCAAAATTTGAGATCACACGCATCATACCAAAGCCTTCAGCGCGTTTCTCTGCTGGAAGAATATCTGCAATCATGGCATTGTGAGCGGGATATGCGGCGCTCGATAATAGCCCCACAAAAATATTTACACTATAGAACAAATAAAACTTATTCACAAAACCAAGTGTAAGTCCACTCAAGGCACTGACGACCAATCCAAACAAAATAATGCCGCGCCGGCCAAAGCGGTCTGCCAGAGCGCCTCCGATCGTGCTGCCGATCAGACCTGCAATTGAATTCGTTGCAAGCAAAATTCCCGCCTGAGTCATGCCTACCCCAAATTTCTGCGTTACATATAAGGCAAAAAATGGCATGAGCAATGTATTTCCGATCACATCAATAAAGTGAGTACCAGCAACCACCCAAAATGTGGGCGGAAATTGATCATATGTTTTTTTCAGGCTTGCTAACATTTAACTCCTCGGGCTCAAAAGTATTTCTAAAATATCCCATGACTAAATTACACATACACTTCAGGATTCACGCAATTCGGCAAGCGCTCACCCTTCAAGCCCGCGATCAAATTCTCTGCCGCAAGCAGGGACATCATATTCCGTGTGTGTTGACTCGCGCTGCCAAGATGCGGGACGATGAGACAATTCCCCAGCTCGAGCAAGGGATGATCCATCGGTAAAGGTTCAGGGTCGGTGACATCCAACGCGGCGGCGAAAATCTTTTTGGATTTCAAGACATCATACAAAGCAGTTTGATCCACCACTCCGCCGCGTGAAGTGTTCACCAAAATAGAGTTTGATTTCATCTTCGCAAGAAACTCCGCATTGACCAGATGTCTAGTCCCTTCAGTCAACGGCACATGGATCGAGACAAAATCCGACACACGCAATAATGTATCAATGTCAACGGGATTTGCGCCATATGCAGGTTGAGCGGTCGGGTCGTAAAAGATCACGCGCATGTCAAATCCCTGGGCGCGTTTTGCCACGGCCCGACCAATTCTCCCGAAACCGATAATCCCCAAAGTCGCTCCGACAAAATCCGCGCCAAGCAGAAGTTTAGGATTCCATGTTTTCCAGCTTCCAGAACGGACGTATTTCTCCCCTTCCACAACTCGCCGCGCAGACGCGAACAACAAGGCAAAAGCCATATCAGCCGTGGCATCTGTCAATACACCAGGCGTATTACCGATCGGGATTCCACGGGCAGTGGCTGCGGCAACATCAATATGATCCACGCCAACTGACATACTGCTGATAACCTTTAGCTGAGGACCAGCTGCATCCATCAGTTCGCCGTCAATTTTTTCGGTGAGCAGGCAGAGCAGTCCATCCACGCCGCGAACTCGTTGTAGAAGCTCTTCGCGCGCAGGCGGCAAATCGGCAGACCAAATGTCACAAGTTGGAAAATGTTCCTTGACCAGAGCCAGCCCTCGGTCAGGGATGATGCGGGTGATGAATATTTTCATGGGCGGAGTATAATCCCGCGCATGTCCAAAATCAAACAACCCAACTCACGTCACTGTTTTATTTGCGGATTGGAAAATCCAATCGGCTTGCATCTACATTTTTATGAAACCGAGCCAGGTGTTGTCGAAACCATATATACCGCGCCTGATCATTTTCAAGGCTACCCCGGAGTTTTACATGGCGGGATTGTTGCAGCAATCTTAGATGAAACCAGCGGACGCGCGTTCATGGGCAGCGCCGATGCGCCGCGTTTTATGTTCACTGGAAAACTCGAAGTGAAGTATCGCAAGAATGTTCCAGTTGGGAAACCTTTGAAGATCGTTGGCAAAGCGATTAAGGATAGAAAAAAGTTTGTTGAAGCATGGGCGGGAATTTACGATGAAAGCGGAGAACTGCTGGCCGAGGCAAATGCGATTCATATCAACGTGCCACAGGGCAAATTGGATATGTCACAGCTGGATGAATTGGGCTGGAAGGTTTATCCTGATTGACCATGAAAAACCTGCTTGAGTGAAAAGTGCTCGGTGGAAGAAAACGGGTGTTGGTCCCCTCAGGGTTCGGCCCCCGGGGCGCCCGAAAATCTCCCGGTCTCCGTGTGGTCCGCGTCGCTGCGCGGCCGGGTCGGAACTGCCTCGCAAACTGTTTTCGAGCCCCCCGAAGCCCTAAACCCTTCCAAAAGCACGAGTGGGGAACCAAGTAATTATCTTTTCCCTGTTACCTTTTGACTGCCTCCTGTAACCTATTAAAGACAGGAGGTCTATGATCACAATCATGACTGAAAAAACACAAAGCACACCCGCTGACGAATTAAGTCTTGCGCGAGAAGCCGCAGTCAATGCGGATGCTTTTGCGGAGTTATATCGGCGCCATGTGACGCGCGTCTATCGTTATCATGCGGCACACACCGGCAATGTGAAAGATGCCGAAGATCTCACTTCGCAGACTTTCATGGCCGCGCTGGAGGGAATCCGCTCGTTTCGCGGAGATGCTCCCTTCGCGGCGTGGTTGATGGGGATCGCCTCAAAGAAACGATTCCTCTTTTTTCGCGGACGCAAGCCCGAGGTCCCGATCGAAGCGGCGCTTCATATTCCAAGTCCAAGCCTGCCGACTGATAAAGCGGCGTTCTCTCGCTTGCAAATCGAATCCATTTCCCGCGCCCTGAAACAGATCAGCGCCGACAGAGCCGAAGCACTAATCTTGCGTTTCTTCGGTGAGTTAAGCATGGCCGAAACAGGCCGCGTTCTAAACAAAAGCGAGGCGGCTGCCAAAATGCTGGTTGCACGCGGATTACAAGACTTGCGCGAACGAACTTCACTTGCATTGGAGGTGGAGAAATGAATCCCAAAGATAAAAAAATAATTGAGCTGCTTGAAAACACCGCACAAGCGATCAAACCAAATATGGTTTTTGAACATGAACTTGAAAAACGTCTGACTGCCGCGCATAAACCAAAGCCTGACCTATTCGCGTTTTTGCGCCAGAATATTTTTCCAACTTTAGGCTGGACAATTGCGCTGGTTATTTTGGTATCCGGGTTGAGTTGGGCAACCCGTTCGCTGGTATCGCGCACACCTGCCGCAGGCAATGGTTTCATTTGTCCTGTGACAGAACCGAACGGAAGCCTGCCGCCCGGTGAGACTGTTGAATCGCCAGAATATCTAGGCAACGGCGAATTGTGGACAGTTCTTTGGCCTGATGGCAAGGTGATGATGGAGCAGCACAATCAGGAAACCGATGGCTCGCTCAGCATGAAGTGGGGCTGGGTGCGGGCTGTGACTGGCGCGCTGACGATCGAAGGTCACCGGCTGGACGCAGAGGCGGAACCGCTTCGCGCTGACATCCCGGATGGGTACGGTGATACTGGATTCCAAGTCTCCGCTTTGATATTCCCCACCACCGGTTGTTGGGAAGTGACCGGGCGTGTCGGAGAATCGTCACTGACTTTCGTGACTGAAGTATTGTTTGAAGGAGTAAAGCCAACGCCTGTTGCAATACAGGAAATTTCCACACCCATTCCATCAACGCCTATCGCAAATGACGAAAATTATGATTGGCGCGACACAAAGCTGACTCTTTCACAGGCATTACCTGAGTCACCTGCTGAAGCAAAGGTGTATTCGCTGAAGCTGAGTCAGCCCGCGACAATGGATGAAGCCCGCGCGCTGGCGCAACAATTCGGATTGAATGGCGAAGTGACCGAGACACCGGGCGAAATCTCAGGATACTTTGATTATCTCATCATAGACGGCAAACAAAAGTTAACAGTCCGCTCGGATCACTACTTCACGTACTTTTCTGATTTTGAAAATTTCACATTAGGGAAACTTCCAGGAGGGCAAGCACTAGCCATCATTGACAATTTCCTCAAACAGTATCAGTTCAACTTTGCCTACAATATTGAAATGGCAATTGGAAATGAAGGCCGCCAATATGGTATCCTGCCGCTCACTCCTGATGGATATGAAATAAGCTTTGATTACATGACGCCGCTGCGATTCGATATCACATTGGATGACAACAGAAACATCATATTTTCAGGTTACCAGATAAACCTTGAACCATTGGAAGGTTTTGGCATTCGCACGGCAGAAGAAGCCTTCCAAAAAATCCTTGCTCCAAGTCAACAATTCGGCATGATGGAAATTTTCCGAGGCAATGGCGGTGGAGGCGGCGGCTCAAGTTTTTACAAGCTCAATTTGAGTGGAACGCCAGCGTCATTCCCAACTCCAACACCTGCTCCAATCTCAGACAGAAGCGAATATATCGTTCAGGAAGGGGATACACTCACTTCCATTGCAGAATCTCATGGCATCAATACCGAAGAATTAATGCAGATAAATGGATTATCCGAATCAAGAATATTTATTGGACAGGTACTTATCATCCCCAGACAACTTAATATCGGCCAACGATTTGAAGGCTTACGCGGACTCTTTACAGTTAATATTTACCGCAGTTCAAACGGCAGTCAACGCGTTGAATATGGCTTTATTCTCAAACAGGAAGATAGCCCAATTCCTTATATGCTTTTAGAAGGTAATGAACTAAGTAACCTGGAAAAATACCACAACCGCCCCGTGGACATCTGGGGCATTATCGACCGCTACGACAATTTTGGCAGGCCAATTATAAAAGTTGAAAGCTACGAAGCCCCATATCCAGATATCGAAATCCAAGTCCTACAAGGCACGCAAGAAAATATTGAATTGGATGGTAACACCGCAGTTCTTTTCACCACAAATGCTGGAGAAAAATATATTCAACTCCTCCCCGCAGGGGATTTAATGGTGGACCCAGGCATTGATCCGACCCAGCCGCAGCTCTTCATTGAAGGTTTTGTCATTCCAAACGAAACCTATGCTGGCTATCCTGCGTTCAGATATTTTACCGGCGGTCTCGTATTCAATCCGCAAGATGGAACGCCCATGGAATATGAAACCTCCATCGATCAACCTTATATTATGGAAGGTGTTCCAAATAATAATTCCATTCCACCAACTGCAACAATAGAAAAAGTGGATCTGGCATACTACATCAGAAATCCGATCTATTCCATGACTGATGCAAATGCAGGTGCTGACGCCCAATACCTCCAGCCTGTGTGGCGCTTCTATGGTCACTACAGCAACGGTGATGAATTTGAGATCCTTATCCAGGCACTGAAAGACGAATTCCTTTATCCTGAACTCGCCCCTAACACTCCACCGGGCTAAACAAGCTCTTTACCGCCATCTGATGAGATGGCGGTAAAATTTTATGATGGATCAACTTCTGCTCTTCCTTACTTACATCGCCGTTATAGCATCAGCCGTCTCAGGCGCACTCGAAGCGCGCAAACATGAAATGGACATCGTCGGCGCAACCACAATTGCATTCGTCACAGCCTTTGGCGGCGGCACCATGCGCGACCTGCTGCTTGGCCGCACGCCTGTCTTCTGGATCATCGACCCGTGGCTGACCGTCGCAGCTTTTGTTTCAGCAGCCATCTCGTTCTACCGCGTCAAGGGCATTTCAAACACGCCACTCATCATCGCAGACGCTGTCGGCCTTGGCCTGTTCAGTATTCTCGGCGCGACCTATGCGCTTCAACTTCAACTCTCATCGATTGTCGCCGTCCTTATGGGCATCGTCACAGGCATATTTGGCGGTGTCCTGCGCGACTTGTTATGTAACAAAATCCCCAACGTTTTCCGTAACAACACTGAACTCTACGCCACATGTTCATTCATCGGCACGTGGATATTTATCATCCTCACGTGGTTTCATATCAACACTCTTTTCGCTTCGGCCATTGGCGCAATTACCATTTTTATTTTGCGTTTGCTCGCTGTAAAATTTAAAATGACTCTGCCATCGCCATAAGCCTGTATAATACAGAAGAATTTCACGGAGGCACACCATGATCACAACTTATCACCGCCCGCAAACATTGGAAGAAGCCTTGACTCTTTTGACACAGCCCAACACAGTTCCGCTTGGAGGAGGCACGCTTCTCTCCCAGCCAACAACTGATTCTGTCCAAGCGGTTGACCTTCAAGCTTTGGGCTTGGATTCGCTAACCAAAAAAGGCAACGACCTCGAAATTGGTGCAACATGTACGCTACAATCACTACTTGAAAATGAAAATTGTCCCGAAACATTAAAGACCGCCATCAAACTCGAAGCACCGATCAACATCCGCAACTCGGCAACTGTGGCAGGCACACTCGTCGCAAGCGACGGACGCTCGCCATTTGCAACAGCACTGCTGGCGATGGATACAAAAATCGAAAAGGCGATATTTGATCATTCAAAAATCGAATACCAAATATCGAACATTGGTGAATATCTTCCACTGCGTCCAACGAATCTCATCACAAAGATCATCCTACCGCTCAATACCAAATTTGCCTTTGAATTTGTCTCCCGCACACCCGCAGACAAACCCATTATCTGTGCCGCAGTGACTCAATGGGGTTCAGGCCGCACACGCCTCGCCCTTGGCGGTTACGGCAAGAGTCCCATTCTGGCAATGGACGGAACAGAAGACGAGGGTCTCGAAGCCGCAGCACGCAACGCCTATCATGAAGCGATGGATGAATGGGCATCTGCTGAATATCGGATGGAGATCGCAGCAGTGTTAGCAAGAAGATGCAAAGATACCCTTTAAGTAAGCATAAAATCGAATGCCCCATTACAAATGGGGCATTCGATTTTAGATACCAAGAATTGATTTTTTTTGCTCAATGAGTATAATCATTTTTATATAGTGGCGTTGTTCCATAATATTTATCGGTTTTTACTGGAGGCAGTATGTCCAACCTGGAACAAGACGAACCCAACTTGACCAGCGAAATAGCTTCAGAAAACCCAGGCCAAGGTCAGTTTTGGAAGAAAGTTACTCAACGACTGGACTCTTTTTTTGACGCACTCTATCGAAACCGCTGGACAGCTGAGCCGCCGCAACTGATCGAAGGGCAGGTTTGGGGAATGCCGCCGATCGCCTTTCATTTTCCATGGATATCTGATTCGTCCGCTGAAAACCCGCCACAAAAAAGTTCCTATTTTCTATATTATTTTCAAAGTCAGGGTTACGGACCAACTCCAAATGAGTGCGTCACCACTTCTACTCTGATCAGCATGAACATGATCAAAGATTGGCTGGCTTCCCAGCATGGTCATCCCATTGAACGCAATCAAAGTATTGAAGAATACACACACCACCTGGATACCATCGGTTTGCGGGGTTGGCGATATAGGTTTTCAACCCACAGTCCATTGCCCGGAATGATGACGCCCTGGCAGGCAGTCATCACTTTAAAGGATTTTGCGCGCGGTCTACAAAAAAAATACGGTAAATCGTTTCGCGTGAAGTTGAGTGCCGGCCATAAACTCCATGATATTATTGATCAGTTGCGTGAGGGCAGCCTTATTCTCATCCATGGAGCCTGGCAAACAACACTTGATCGAAGCAATAAAAATTTTAGGTACAATGTTTTACACGCGCTCATGGGTGGAACCCCTCATACAATGATACTCATAGGATACGACAGCGCCACCTTGCAGTGGCTATTGCTTAACCCGGCTGACCCATGGCCTGTCAATAAACACAGCCAAGTCACCCCCAAAATATATAAAATGAACACCCAGCAGTTAATGGACTTCTGGGGCAGAAAATTTCTGTTTTACCCGCCCCGTTTCTCATTCACAACGATCACTATAGATGTTTGAGATTCAACAGGATTTCCAAACGGCCCAATGAATTATTTTTCGATTCTATGAAGGTATAATCTGACCGCAGACAGCCTCACAAGACAATCGACTTTCCAAAGATCGTCCTTTTAGGTAGTTTCTCTTGATTTCGAATCTTTTTTATAATATTATGTAAATGATGGAATGAGGTGAATACCATGGTCAACGAACAAAGAAAAGTGGAACGCCGCGATTTCACGTATTACATGAAAGTGACTGATGCAGGCACCGGAAGTTTGGTCGGCTATCTGGTGGACATTAGTACAGGCGGATTTAAATTGGATAGCGAAAAATCAATATCCGTCGGGAAGGATTTTCGCCTTCATATCGAGCTTAGCGGGGATATCTCCAATAAATCTTCGCTGATATTTTCTGCGCGCAGTATTTGGTGTCAGCCGGACAACATCGTCCCTAATACATTCAAGATCGGTTTTCAAATTATCGGATTAAGTTCCGGTGACGCCATTATCTTTCAACGCATGTACGATAAATATGCCGCATCAAGAAATAACAACAGACAAAACTATAATTCTATAAAGGGATGACCAAAACGAGCCAGCCTCTATGTGAACGGACGGTTAATCCCGTCCGTTTTTTTATTCATATCTGCTTTCTTATGCGTGTATAATCGCATTGTGACACTCCCCTTGAACCAGATATTGCAAGGTAATTGCATCGAGATTCTCAAGTCACTGCCAGAGAATTCGGTGGATTTGGTATTCGCCGACCCCCCTTATAACCTTCAACTTCAAAATGATTTGTATCGTCCCGACTTGAGCAAGGTGGATGCGGTCAATAACAAGTGGGACAAGTTCAATAGCTTTGCAGAGTATGACGATTTCACGCAAGAGTGGCTATCCGCAACAAGAAGCGTATTAAAAGAGACGGGCACGATTTGGGTCATCGGCTCATATCATAATATTTATCGCGTTGGCGCGATCATGCAGGATCTGGGATTTTGGATTTTGAATGACATCATCTGGCTGAAGACAAATCCGATGCCAAATTTTCGCGGCGTAAGATTCACCAACGCACATGAGACCATGATCTGGGCGCAAAAGAAAAAGGCGCAAAATATATTTTCAATCATCATTCGATGAAAGCCTTGAACGATGATCTGCAAATGCGGTCGGATTGGGTTCTGCCGTTGGCGACTGGAAAAGAGCGCATCAAATCCAACGGTACAAAGGCTCACCCAACCCAGAAACCAGAGTCGCTGTTATATCGTGTGATGATGTCCAGCAGTAATATTGGGGATGTGATCCTTGATCCATTCTTTGGAAGCGGAACAACTGGCGCAGTGGCGAAGAAGCTCGGACGAAATTACATCGGCATCGAGCGTGATAAGAAATATGTCAAGGTGGCTCAGAAGCGCATCGACGCTGTTGAGCAGTCCCCTGCCGAGGCATTGACTCTGCCCGAGAAACGGAATCAGGCACGGGTCCCGTTTGGGGCGCTGCTTGAGGCGGGCCTCTTAAGTGCGGGCCAGAAATTATTCTTTAAAGAAGATAAATCCATCAGCGTTGTAATTCTATCGAATGGACATTTGAAATATAAAGATCAAGTTGGTTCGATCCATTCAATGGCAAAATCGCTGGCAGGCGGCGCGGTCAATGGCTGGGATATGTGGTTGTATAAAGAGAATGGCAAGTTGAAAGTGATCGATGAGTTGAGAGAAAAGATAAGAGCGTCGAAGGTCTAAGGTCAAAAGTCCGACCTTTGACTTTCAAACCTTGACAAACAAACAGGAGACCAAATGTCCAAGGCATTTAACCTTATTGAAGAAAAATATATTCCCGAATTGAACTCCACGGCAAAACTGTACGCGCACAAACGCACGGGTGCGCGGCTGCTTTCAATCATCAATGATGACGAGAACAAAGTGTTTTCGATCAACTTCCGCACGACGCCGAAAGACTCAACGGGCGTGGCGCATATTTTGGAACATTCTGTTTTGGGCGGATCGGAAAAGTATCCTGTCAAGGAACCGTTCGTGGAATTGTTGAAAGGCTCGCTGGCGACATTCGTCAATGCGTTTACCTTTCCTGACAAGACCTGCTATCCCGTAGCGAGCCAGAACTTGCAGGATTTCTACAACTTGATCGATGTGTACATGGATGCAGTTCTGCATCCGCTCATCACGAGGGAAACGCTGATGCAGGAAGGCTGGCACTTCGAGATCAACAATCCCGATGAACCGCTGACTTATAAAGGCGTGGTCTTCAACGAAATGAAAGGCGCGTACTCATCACCCGACGGGGTTTTGCAAAGCCGCGTGATGGAGTCACTGTTCCCCAAACACCTTTACGGAGTTGACTCAGGCGGCGACCCGCGTCATATCCCCGACCTTACTTACGAGAATTTCAGAAATTTCTGGGAGACCTACTATCACCCATCCAACGCGTTCATCTTTATGTACGGAAATGATGATCCTGAAAAACGCCTCAAGTTGATGGAAGGTTATCTCAAAGGTTATAAGAAAAAGAAAGTTAAATCTGCCGTTCCATTGGCCAAGCCGTTCAAGCGCGCCAAGAAAGTTGAATACGCTTACGACGCGGGCAGTGACTCGGAACTTGAAAACAAAAATTATCTCGTGGTCAATTGGTTAATGCCCGACACATCGGATGAAGTCTTGAGTTTCAGCATGGGAATTCTCGCCAACATTTTGATCGGCACGCCCGCGTCACCGCTCAAGAAGGCGCTCATGGATTCAGGTCTCGGTGAAGATCTAGCTGGCCTCGGTTTGGAAAGTGACATGCGTCAGATGATTTTCTCGACGGGTCTCAAAGGCACGCGCGCGCGTCATGCGAAGAAAATTGAAAAACTCATTTTCACCACGCTTGAAAATCTCGTGCGCGACGGCATCGACCCCGACACCATCGCGGCGGCGATCAACACCGCTGAGTTCCGTCTGCGCGAAAACAACACAGGCTCGTTCCCGCGCGGCATTGCGCTCATGCTGCGCGCCCTCACCACCTGGCTGTATGACGACTCCCCTTTCAAGATGCTCGGCTTCGAAGATTCACTCAAAGAGATTCGAACACGATTGTCTGCCGACAAGAATTATTTTGAAAAGTTGATTCAGACTCACCTGCTGGACAATGCGCACCGCACGATATTGCGCCTCACCCCTGACCCTGAATTGGGTCGCCGTTTCGACGAAGATGAAAAATCGCGGCTGGAAGCGATCCGCTCCGCGCTCAATGAAAGTCAAATTGCTGAGTTGGTGGAACAGACAAAGAAGCTCAAAGAATTACAGGAGACACCAAATTCAAATGAAGCATTGGAGACTCTGCCCTTCTTAAAGTTGGAAGACCTCGATAAAAAGAGCAACTCTGTCCCAGTGGAAGAAATGCAATTGCAGGATACGACCACGCTCTATCATGATCTATTCACGAATGGGATCGTCTATCTCGATCTCGGCTTTGATCTGCACGCCCTCCCCGCAGACCTGCTTCCGCTCACGGAGATCTTCGGGCGCGCGCTGTTCGAGATGGGGACAGATACCGAAGATTACACCAAACTGTCGCAGCGGATCGGGAAAAGCACGGGCGGAATCTATGCCGATGCGGTCAGCGTGACAGCTCTCGGGTCAAGAGAGAGCGTGATCAAGCTGTTTATCAGAGGCAAATCCACAGTAGCGCAATCTGCCGAGATGTTGAACATCCTCAAAGATGTGCTCCTCAAAACAAATTTCGATAACCGCAAACGACTCAAACAAATGGTGTTGGAAGAAAAGGCTGGGCTCGAATCAGGGCTGGTGCCCGGCGGACATAGTTTCGTGAACACACGCCTGCGCGCGCAGTTCAATGAATCGGGCTGGGCCAATGACCAGATGAAAGGCATCGCGTATTTGTTTGCCCTGCGCGAACTCGCGAATGACATTGATAAAAAATGGAAGTCGGTGTTGAAGCGGTTTGAGAAGATCCGCGATCTGCTCATCAACCGCAACGCGCTGATCTGCAATGTGACTCTCGACGGCGAAAGTTGGAAGACATTCAAACCGCAATTTGAATCATTCCTCGCAGAAATCCCGTCAAAGAATGTAAAACTTTCACCCTTTAACTTTCACCCTTCAACCCAAAAAGAAGGCTTTACCATCCCCGCGCAAGTCAACTACGTTGGCAAAGGCGCGAACCTGTATGAACTCGGTTATCAACACGACGGCTCTGTCGAGGTCATTTTGGGATATTTGCGCCTGACACATCTTTGGGAAAAGATCAGAATCCTCGGCGGCGCGTACGGAGCCTTCTCGGTCTTCGATGACCGCTCCGGCGTGATAACCTTTATATCGTATCGCGACCCCAACCTTGCGGGCACATTGGAAAACTACGACAAGTCTGCCGAATTCCTGAAGAACCTTGATGCGTCACGACTTTCAGATTCGGAATTAACCAAAGCCATCATCGCCGCCATCGGTGACCTGGATGCCTATCAATTACCAGACGCAAAGGGATATACTTCGCTGATGCGTTATCTCACTGGCCGCACCGATGAAATGCGACAGAAGACCCGCGACCAAATTCTTTCCACGAACGGCGAAGATTTTATTGCCTTCGGTGAAATTTTGGAAAAGGTCGCGCAATCAGATGCCGTTGCGGTGATCGGTTCACAAAGCGCGATTGAGTCCGCGAATATTGGATTGAAGGTTACGAAGGTTTTGTAGAAAATAAAAGTCATAGGATGATATTAAAATCGTGGAAGGTAAATGAACACCCCAACACTTGAAGACCAACTGGTTTCCGAACTCTGGGCACGGGATGTGCGATTCTTGATGGGACGCCAATTCAGCGCAACACCTTTGCTTGCCCCCGCGAATCTCATCGCAGGACTGGCACAGAGTGCAAATGCGCGTGTGCGCTTCTCTCTGATTCCCTTCTTCTTGCGCCACCCTGAATTCTCCGCCGAGGTTGAAAACGCAGATAAATCGCTTTCGTCGCAAATAAATCAATATGTGCTTCGGTTTTACTATACCGCCGCCGTATATCTTCAAAGAAAATATCAGGAACGATTAATCCGTATCCTTGGAAAACAACCCCAACTGCCAGATTTGTTTTCCAGCAAATTAGGTGTTCTGCCAGAGACAAACCCCGACCAGGCTCTCGCAGAACTTGCAAGACGGCACAAAATCCTGAGCGGCCAATTCGTCAATTGGCTTGGGACGTATGAACATGCGGCAGAAGTCTGGTTAAAACAAATGGAATTACAAAAGGCGTAATCGTGGACTATATAGAACTTCAAACTGTTTTGACCCAATTGGGAGAACGTCTTCCACCCGCTTCCCGCTTAACTCTGATTGGCGGCAGCGCGTTGATCCTGCTTGGAAGTCCGCGCTTGACTGTGGACATTGACTTTGTCGGTGACGATGTTAACCCAAATGAATTGCATCGCCAGATCATCCAAATCGCTAGCGAATTGAAAATTCAGATTGAACCCGTTCCAATCGAACGTTTCATTCCCCTGCCAAAAGGAAGCGAACAGCGTGCCATCCCCATCGCCCAATTTGGGAACTTGAATGTTTATGTTGCAGACCCTTACAGCATCGCGCTCAGCAAAGTAGATCGTGGTTTGGATAGTGACTTGGAAGACCTGGTCTTTTTAATTCAAGGCGGCCATATTAATCTGAAAGAACTGGAAACATTTGTACAAAATGCAGTATCACAAGCGCGAAAATTCGATCTCCATCCCGACATACTTGAGCATCTGCAAGAGTTACAATCACGGTTGAAATAATTTAGCAGCGCAACAGGAGTTCCTATGAACATCACACTACACATCAACGGCATTGACTACAACATTGATACCGCCCCATCCACCACCCTGCTCTCCGCCCTGCGCGGACTTGGCTTCCACGGAGTCAAGTTTGGCGATGAAGGCGGCTTGAGCGGTTCGGATACGATTTTGCTTGATGGCAAACCTGTCAACGCGGGATCACTGCTGGCCGCGCAGGCTGAAGGTCACAAGATCGCCACCATCGAAGCGCTTGGTGAACATCCCGAACAGGGTTGGAAGTTGACCGATGGCCTGCATCCACTGCAAAAGGCGTTCGTTGAATCGGGCGCGATCCAGTGCGGTTACTGCACGCCCGCGCAAATCCTCGCCGCGAAATCATTGCTTGAAAAGAATCCGAATCCCAGTGAAGCCGAAGTCCGCGAGGCAATTTCTGGCGTGCTCTGCCGCTGCACGGGCTATCTCAAACCTGTGCAGGCTGTCTTGAAAGCCGCTGCAGAATTAAGGGGCGATGCGCCGCTCGAACTTGGTTCCATTCAATGGGATTTCGGCACGCCAAAGATGACTCCCCTCAAGATGACGCCCCCGCTTCAAACCTGACGGGTGTGCAGGTTCGGCCAAAAGTGGTTTTAGCTCCCGAATCAAAGACCTACCAAACCGTCGGCAAGCCAGAGATCAAAGTGGACGCGGTCAAACTGGTGCAAGGCAAACCCGCCTTCGCCGCAGATTTCGAAAAGCGCGGAATGCTGCACGCAAAAGTTTTACATTCACCGCACGCGCACGCATTAATTAAAAATATCGATACCAGCAAAGCCAAGGCGCTGGATGGTGTTGCGGCAGTCCTCACGTGGCAGGATCTGCCGCGGGTCGTATATTCCACTGCAGGGCAGTCAGACCCGATCCCCGGTCCGCTGGATGCGTTTTCGCTGGATAAAAAAGTCCGCTTCGTTGGTGACCGAGTGGCATTCGTCGCCGCAGAAACTGCCGAGATCGCAGAACAAGCGCTCGCGTTGATCGATGTCGAATACGAAATCCTGCCCGCGATTTTGAACTCCACAGAATCAATGACCAGCACCACAAAGATCCATGACGAACCTGAGTATGTAAATTTTGCAGATTCCAATCCTGACAAAAATCTGGCGGCGCATATCCGCATTGACATTGGCGATGTCGAAAAAGGTTTCAGAGATGCAGATGTGATCTTTGAAGCGAATTACGAAGTGCCAAAAGTTCAACAGGCGCACATCGAGCCGCATGTGGTTGTGACCTATTGGGACGAAGATGACCGATTGGTCATCCGCACATCCACACAAGTACCGTTCCATGTGCGCAGAATGATGGCGCCAGTATTGGGCCTGCCCGTGAAGCGAATCCGCGTGATCAAACCGCGCATCGGCGGCGGCTTCGGCGGCAAACAGGAAGTGTTGATGGAAGATGTAGCCGCGCATTTGACGATTGCCACCAAACAGCCAGTGATGTACGAATACACACGCGAAGAGGAATTTATCGCCGCGCGTTCACGTCACCCGATGCGTGTGCAAATGAAAACTGGCGTAAAGAGAGATGGCACAATCACAGCCAATTCCATGTATGCGCTATCTGATACAGGTGCATACGGCTGTCATGCGTTGACAGTGACTGGCAACACCGGTCACAAGGCAATGGCGTTATATGTTGGCGATGGAGAATATCGCAAAGCGCCGAACATCCGCTTTTATGCAGACGTGGTTTACACCAACACGCCACCCGCTGGAGCCTTCCGCGGCTACGGTGTGCCGCAAGGATATTGGCCACTTGACCGTCACATGGAAAAGATCGCGCGCACCATGGGCTTTGACCCAATTGACTTCCGCTTGAAGAATGCAATCCACGCTGGAGAATATCACCCATTTTCAGTGGCATGGAATGAAGGACGTGAGCCGCGCCCTGAGATCATCCAGACTGTCGGCCTTGAGCAATGCGTGGCGCAAGCCCGCGCTGCAATAGGCTGGGATGATAAGTTTGGAAACGAAGAATGGCACTCTGGACGATGGACCGAAGACCATAGACCGTCCACCGTCCACCGTCCACCGTCCCTCCGCAAGGGTATCGGTGTGGCAATGGTTATGCAAGGCACGGCCATTCCGTATCTCGATATGGGCGGAGCATCCATCAAAATGAATGATGATGGTTCATTCAACCTGCTCGTGGGCGCAACAGATCTGGGAACTGGATCGGATACAGTTCTCGCGCAAATGGCGGCGGAAGTTTTGGGCGTTCCGATCGAAGATGTGATCTGCTACTCATCCGACACAGATTTCACACCGTTTGATGTAGGAGCATACGCATCATCCACGACTTATATCTCAGGCACTGCGGCTGTCAATGCGGCCAAGATCGTGGCAGAGAGGATTCGAGTCCGCGCGGCGATGATCCTGAAACTTGACAAACATGATGACATCAAGCTGGAAAATCGGCAAGCTATCGCTCCCGATGGACGGTCAGTATCCATGGCTGAGATCGCATTGGATAGTTTGCACAAAAATAATCAGGAACAGATCATGGGCGTGGCGAGCTACGTCTCGCATGTCTCGCCGCCTCCGTACGCGGCACAATTCGCCGAAGTGACTGTGGACACTGAAACAGGCGCGGTCACTGTGGACAGACTCGTGATGGCGGTTGATTCAGGCATCATCATCAACCCGCAGACAGCGTCAGGTCAGATCGAAGGCGGAATGACCCAGGCTCTTGGGTATGCCATCAATGAAGAAATGCGCTACGATGACAAAGGCCGCGCCTACGAACGTGACTTTGACCGCTACCATCTCTTCCGCGCTGACGAGATGCCAGAACTGGAAACAATTTTCGTTGAGACATTTGAACCGAGCCATCCTTTCGGAGTCAAAGCTGTTGCCGAGATTCCCATGGACGGGGTCGCTCCTGCAGTCGGTAACGCCATCCTGGATGCCATTGGCGTGAATGTGGATGAAATTCCTCTTACCCCCGAAAGAGTGTGGAGGGCGATCAAGCATCAGTAAACAGCAGCAGGCCGCGCTGGGAAAAAATCCGAATTATTCCCTCATATAAATATTCCTTAAATATTGGAGAGATTTCGCGTTGGAAACCGCAAGAACAAGAGTCTTTGTTCCATTATCAACTTTAACAGCCAATAAAAAATGGCTTATTTCACCCAAGTCGAATTTAATGATTTGGGTGAAATTATGTTTGGTAGCGGTGTTGGTTTCCATTCTGACATCCTGCGCGACCATACCAACGACCCAATCATCCATCAAAAGCATCCGTGTTGTGATGGATAACAATTACCCGCCTTACGCATTTATGGATGAAAATGGAGATATGCAGGGTATCCTTGTTGACCAATGGAAGGCTTGGGAAACACATACCAATGTTAAAGTTGAGGTTGTCGGGCTGCACTGGGATAAAGCGCTCGCAGGAATGAAAGCTGGTGAGTTCGATGTAATTGATACGATATTCTTAACAGAAGAACGCGCCAAAATTTACGATTTCACAGATCCCTACACCCAGATCAATGTAAATATATATTACCCAAGTAATTTTTTGGGGTTGGCGGATGCGGGCAACCTCAAAGGATTTCGAGTTGCAGTGAAAGCGGGAGACGCGAATGCCGATTATTTGATCAGCCAGGGCGTGACCAATCTGGTGTATTACAACAGCTACGAGGAAATCATTCAGGCGGCATCCAGAAAAGATGAAGCCATTTTTGTAGTTGACGAACCACCTGCTATCTATTTTTTACAAAAATATAATATCCAAAATGATTTCCATTATTCCGAGCCATTATATAGCGGTGAATTCCATCGCGCGGTCCAAAAAGGAAACTCGGAACTTCTCGCTCTCGTGAATCATGGCTTTTCAAGCATAAGCAAAGGGGAATATCAGACGATCAACGACCGTTGGTTTGGAAAGCAGTATCCGAAAAATCTGGATGAGATCATATATTATCTAGGCATTGGGATCGCACTAACCCTCCTCATCATTTCTATCCTTGTCGTTTTCAACAGGTCACTTCAGGTTCGTGTTGAGAAACGCACACAGGAATTGGAGGCAGCGCTCTCAAACTTGAAGATCTCAGAGGCGCAATTCCGCGACTCAATTGAGTTCCTCCCCATCCCGATCAGTATCTCGGACGCGGAAGGCAACATCCTCACGGTCAACCATAAATTCACTGAAAATTATGGTTATACGCTGGAGGATATGTCCACCATACCGGAGTGGATGCTGAAAGCATATCCGAATCCCGAACATCGCGAAAAAGTCGTTAAGCAATGGACAAAAGACGTAGCCACCGCCCGGCAGTTTGAAGCCACTACGCCATTGCGGGAATACGAGATCACCGGCAAGGACGGGCTGCTCCATACTACTGAAATTCTGATGCGCCCTGTCAAAAAATTATGGGTGGCATCCTTTATCGAAATAACCGAGCATAAACGGACAGAGAAAATAATTCGGGAAAGCGAAAACCGTTTCCGCACGCTTTTTGAAGACTCACCCCTTCCTCTTTTGGAAGAGGATTACTCGGTAGCAAAAAAATATATTGATCAGTTAAAGAATTCGGGGATTCAGGATCTGGTAAATTTCTTAGATCAAAACCTCGAGGAAGCAAAAAAACTGGCAGAAATGGTGCGCATCGTGGATGTCAACACAGCCGCTGTAAAGTGGTACGGCGTCACTAACAAACAAGCACTGCAAGTCCGCCTTAGTGAATTGATCGAACCTGGGGAATACAGAAGTTTCACCGATGAATTAATGCTCCTTATTAAAGGAGCAAAACACTATGAGGTCGCCATTTCCCGCCCAAGCCGGAATGGCGCTCAAATACATTTGATCATCAATGGCACAATCGCTCCGGGATATGAAGAAACGTGGGGCAGGGTGCTGGTATCCATTCTCGATATTACCGAAAGCAAGCAGGCAGAGGAAAATCTCGCGGAAGCATACGATACAACCCTTGAAGGCTGGGCAAACGCACTGGAACTGCGGGACAAGGAAACAGAAGGACATTCACGCCGTGTGACAGAAACAACAGTGATTATCGCAAGAAAAATGGGGATGAAAGAGTCGGATCTTTTAGACATCCGCCGCGGCGCCATCCTGCATGACATAGGCAAAATGGCAATTCCTGATGAAATTCTAAAAAAGCAGGGACCTCTTTCAATTGACGAGCGCGAAATTGTCAATCACCATCCGCAAGTTGCCTTCGATTTATTGTCCAAAATACCCTATCTCAAAAAAGCTCTTGAGATCCCATTCTGCCACCATGAAAAATGGGACGGAACCGGCTATCCGCGCGGATTGATAGGAGAGAACATTCCCATAACAGCCCGCATCTTTGCTGTGATCGATGTGTGGGATGCGCTATCTAATGATCGACCCTATCGAAAAGCCTGGGACAAAGATAAGGTGATCGAGTATTTACGCAACGAATCCGGCCGTCATTTCGATCCGGTTATTTTAAAAATGTTTTTAGAGCTGGTTGAAAAAGGAGAGATATAATTCATATGCATTGCCCCGTAAACGCGCGATCAAAAAATCAACCCTTTCAAATTAACGCCAGATCATTGCCTAAGTCGAATTGATCACATTCAAAGCCTTGGAGTCAAAAATCAACCATGCCTGATCAAATCTATGTAATTGGACACGTCAACCCAGACACGGATTCCATCGCATCTGCAATGGGATACGCCTGGCTGCTGCGCGAACGCGACGGCGTAAATACCGTTGCCGCGCGCGCAGGCGCGCTCAACGCGCAAACATCATGGGTGCTCAAAACCCTCAGCCTGGACGCGCCCTTCCTGCTCACAGACGCGTCGCCGCGTTTCGAATCGGTGATGCGCCGCCTCGACACGCTCCGCCCTGACTCACAATTGGGCGCTGCCTGGACGCTTGCCAGCAAAACTGGAGGGATCGCTCCCATCGTCAACGAAGACGGAAAACCATATGGGCTCATCAATGGCATGAGCCTCTTCAAATATTTCACAGATACATTGGGACCGCGCCCCGGCGATACCACCGTGCGTGAAATGATGTCTGCCCCGTGTAGAGATGCCGCAGATACAAACATCCAAAAATTCAATGCCAACGCACATATCCGAGACTCGCTCAACAAGATCCTGCGGGACGAGCATGATGATTATTGGGTCGTGGATGAACATGGCGTTTATGTCGGCATCGCCAGCCAGCGCGAAGTGCTCAACCCGCCGCGCTTAAAGATCATCCTCGTAGACCACAACGAGCCGCGTCAAGCCATCGCCGCGCTTGAAGAGGCTGAACTGCTTGAGATACTGGATCATCACCGCCTTGGCAATCCCTATACGCATCAGCCGATTCGATTCACTGTGGATACCGTTGGATCAACTTCGACACTGGTAACGGAACTAACCGCCGAGGCTGGATTCTCCATGCCGCCCCCGCTGGCAGGCACGCTTCTAGCCGGGCTGTTAGCGGATACTCTTATCCTGACATCTCCCACCACCACGCCGCGTGACAAAACCGCCGCAGAGAGATTATCCCGCTGGGCGTTCGTTGGTGGAAGTCCGCTCAAAGGCGAGACACTCGATACGTACGGAAAAGCCGTGCTCAGCGCAGGCGCGGGACTTTCCAACCGTGAACCAAAAGACGTGGTCAGCACAGATATCAAACCGTTTGAAGGCGGCGGATATAAATTTGCTGTGGCACAAGCCGAAGTAACCGACATCATGCAACTTACTGATCATCTTGAACCGCTGCAAGGCGCGCTCAACGATCTGCGAGACAAACGCGGACTTGATTTTGCCATGCTGCTGGTCACGGACGTTGTTCGCAGCACAAGCCGCCTGCTGATCACCTCCAAAGCCCCTTCCATTCTGGATGACCTTCCCTACCCTCCTCTGGCGGATGGCACGCGGGAGGCAAAAGGCGTGGTCTCCAGAAAGAAGCAGTTGTTACCAGCCATACTCGGGTTACTCGAAAAATAAAGGTAAAGCATGGACCAGAAACCAAGCGTCAGCAGCATTCTTCATAACGATAACTGGACAGCACCCGCAACCGGCGTATTCGCCGCACTGCTGATCATGACGTCAATCGTTGCGCTTACGCTTCAGTTCACAACGATCTCAGAGGTTCCCAGCGCAACACCTTTCATCATCATGACAAGTATCTCGGGATTCGCCGCGGTTCTCATTACGTTGTGGCGTATTCGATATATCAACGAGGTATTTGAGAATGGTTACAAAGTGACTGCACAGGTTCTCAGTATGAGCGCCCATAGAAGCAATATGCGGCTGAAGTTACGGTATACCTATCTGAGCCAAATCCATGAACAAAAACTTGACCAGGTTATCACTGAAAGGACAAAGAAACTATTGCAACAAAAAGAAGTTACACTGGTGATAGACCAGAATAATCCAAAGCATATCCTCTTGTGGGACGTTTATTTTTCCTAACCGTCCTGTGTCTCATTTTTTTAACTGCCATCATCCCGCTCCCAAGTCATAAGGGGCGGGATGATGCATATAGGGAACTATCCCCACCTCCGCCACGAGTACATTTATTACGGTACAATGGATGTATGATCATGTCCACAAAAACAATGAACCTCCCTAATTTAAATCAAGAAAAGGCGGCCAGTCATGGCTAATCAGGATGCTGTCTATTTACACCACATCTTCTCGGCCATCGAGCAGATCGACCGCTACACGCGCGGCATGTCTGAAAGTGAATTCCTCTCACGCGCTATGGTACAGGATGCTGTGGTCCGCCAGGTTGAGATCATTGGTGAAGCGGCGAATTGCATCTCCGCTGAATTTCAGAATGAACATCCAGCCCTGCCATGGGATGACATGATGGGTATCTGCAAAAAGATCATTCCAGAACATTTCAGCGTAAACCTGGCGAATGTATGGAACACAGTCCAGGACGATCTCCCGCTTCACAAACATGCAATCAAGAAATTTTTATAGCGATTTATCGTCAAGCCGCGCACTTTGAAGTTTAAGACACCTTACATTTAATAATAAACGCGCAAGCGACAGAAAGAACACCATGGATATAATCCCCAACTCTCATTTGATCGAAAAAGATATTCCCTCCCACCGCGCAAGCTGGAAAAAGATCGAACCCTTTGCCTTGACCTTTAACGGTTACAAACATTGGGGTTCCTTCAAAAGATGCCGCGAAGTCGCCGAGGATGGCGTTAAGTTATACCGCGCCCAAAAAGATATGACCCTGTCATTAACCGATCTGCGTACCTGCCTCTTTTTTGAATCCCGCCGCTGGAAACATCTTGAAAAGACTCCTTCCAAAAAGGGGATGGAGTATGCGCATATTTTGGTGGAAGCGATCCGCGTGCGTGTGATCGCAAAAGAGATCGGATAATTTATTTGGAGCACATTCTGGAGTACGGGAGCTTGCTCCCGTATGGACAGCATCCAGTCAGACAGCAAGCAGTCTGACTCCAGAGGCCACTATGAATTCCATTTACCAAGCCCTTGCAGAAATCGAAAAGAATAACGGATCTGCCGCACTTTGCACTGTGACCAGCAGTGAAGGCTCCACGCCACGCCATGTGGGCAGCAAAATGCTCGTCTACCCTGACGGCAAATTCATCGGCACGGTCGGCGGCGGCGACCTTGAACATCGCGTGCTCGACGAAGCGTGGATGGCAATCACAGACGGCCAGCCGCGCAAACTGCATTACAACATGGCTGACCCATCACGCGGAGATGTCGGCGTGTGCGGCGGTCAGGTGGAGGTTTTTGTGGAACCGATCCTTCCTCCCCCGCTGCTCGTCGTCATTGGCGCGGGGCATGTGGGCAAAGCTGTTGTCCATCTGGCGAAATGGCTGGGATACCGCGTAGCCGTCAACGATGACCGCGTGGAATTTTGCACTCCTGAATCCACACCAGAAGCGGATGCCTATTATCCAGTGACCATGGATGAACTTCCCAAACATATAAAAATAGACAAACGCACAATTCTCATCTTAACCACCAGAGGGTCATCCGTTGATGTGGCTGGACTTGCTCCGCTGCTCGACTCCGCTGCCGCATATATTGGCATCATCGGCTCAAAACGCAGATGGGCAACCACTGTCAAAGCATTGAAAGAGAAAGGCATCAGCGAGGAAAAGATCGCGAAAGTCCACTCGCCTATGGGATTGGAATTACAAGCCGAGACGCCCGAAGAGATCGCAGTCAGCATTATGGCTGAGGTGATGATGATCAAGGAAAAAGGGACGGGCAAGTCGATGAAGAGCAGTGAGAAGTGAAAAGTGGATTGTGGGTAGTGAGAAGATAAAGGCAGGATGATGCTTGAGAAAGCAGAAGCAGGTTTGAGGTTAAGAATGAGGCGCTGATTTAGAGCAGGGAAATTTCAAAAGTAGATTTTTTCACTCGAAGCACGAAACGTTTCGGGTTGGAATTCGTAAAGAAATAAGACTATAATTTGAGCATGATCATAAAAAAGGAGAGAAAATATGGCTAGAATTTTTGATGTCATTGAATACGCAACTGAGATGAATGATGAGATCGTCCACCGCTTCCCTGAAACAGGCATCGGTGATTTCCGCATCGGCTCGCAGGTAATCGTGCGCGAAAGCCAGAGCGCGGTATTCTTCCGTGACGGCAACGCACTGGATGTTTTCAAAGCGGGGCGTCATACCATTGCAACTGCGAATATTCCGAAGATCATTGATTTCATCGGCAAGGCTTTCAATGACCGCACGCCATTCCCGGCGGAAGTTTATTTCGTTTCAATGAAGGAATTCGCGAGCAAGAAGTGGGGCACGCCGCAGCCGATCATTGTCCGCAATCCGAATATGGGATTGGGCGTGGCGTTACTGCAAGGCTTTGGTACTTATTCCTTCCAGGTCAAAGACCCTCAGCAGTTCGTGACCCAGATCGTTGGTACGACTGGCACGTATCGCACCTCTGAAATCGAGGAACGCCTGCGCACCATGCTGCTCTCAAAATTGCAGGATGTGCTCGGCGAAACCGCCGCGAAGAATTCCGTGCCTGAAATGATCGGCCTGACCGAAGAGATCGGCGCGGCAGTCCGCGCTAAAGGCAAGGAAGAATTTGAAGCCATCGGTTTAACGCTTAAGACTTTCTATGTCGGCAACTTGAAGCCCTCTGAAAAATCGGCTCAGGAACTGCGCGATATGGGCATGCTCGACATGTCAACCTACACCCAACTGCAAGCCGCAGATGCCATGCGCGACGCAGCTCAGAACCAAAGCGGTGGAGCTGGTCTCACGGCTGGCATTGGCGCTGGAATGGGAATCGGTAACTTAATGGGACAGGCCTTACAAGGCGGCATGCAGAATAATTCCCAGGGCGGCGCTCCCGCTGCTGGCGCGAAGATGCCCGATATCATGACCCCCGCTGAAGCGGCCCAGTTCATCAAAGTGACCGAAGCAGATATCCTTTCCGCGATCACTGATGGGAGCCTCAAGGCGAAGAAGATCGGTTCTGCGTATCGCATCAGCAAGGAAAACCTCGAATCGTTTATGAATAGTTAGGGCAGCGAGTAGTAGATAGTGAGTAGTAAAAGAGACTTTCCGTTTGGAAAGTCTCTTTTTTGTTTAAACATTCAAACCTTTAAATCTGCCAACTTGTAAAGATTATTCCAATTCACTCATCACGTCTACAATACTGTTCAAAACATCGCTTGCAAGAACACATGCGGTCGTACCAAGGTCTTCCGCCGCGATCAGACCTGCCTCTGCGTGAATGTACGCGCCTGCAACAGCCGCATCGTAGGCATCCAGCCCTTGCGCTCGCAAACCGACAATTAAACCCGCCAGAACGTCTCCTGTGCCCGCCCGTGCCAACGCAGGCGACGCCACCGGGATCACGGTCATTTGACCATGAGGCGAAGCGATAACCGTAAAGGCACCTTTCAACACAACCACATGCCCCCACTCCCGCGCGAATTTCGCCGCGATGGTTTCGCGGTCATTTTGAATTTCATCTTTTGATAAACCAGTCAACGCAGCCATCTCGCCCGGATGCGGGGTCAGCACACTGAGAGGCGAAAGTAATTTATGCCAATCAGAGATCTTTGCAAGCAGCTTCAATCCGTCCGCGTCCACCACCATGGGCGGCAAAGTTATCGGAGCGTCTTCATTGGCTTCCTGACGAACAAATCCGATCTGGGATGTCTGCTTCTTGGCATTGGACTTGCCTGTGAGCAGTCCTTCCAAAAATTCCCTGGTCTTGGCTTCGAGTCCGAGTCCGGGACCAACGAGTAGAGCTGATGCGCTTTCAAGGGACTTGGTCAGCGCGGATAGAGCGTTGCCTGCGATATTGCCCATCTCATGCGGAAGCAATACCCATGTTGCTTCAGGGAGTTGACCTGCCAGCACGCCATGCAGCGGACTTGGAACCGCCATCGTCACAAGACCCGCACCCGAGCGATACGCCGCCGCGCCAGCCAGGTATGCCGCGCCTGTGTAATTGATGGAACCAGCCACGATCAGCGCAGTACCAAACGTCCCCTTATGCGAATCTAGGTCGCGTTCGGGCAGCAGCCCTGCCACCAGATCAAGATCCGCCACTTCGGTTTTCAGATCGTAAAAGGAAGCAAGGTCGTCGGGCAGACCAATATCCACCAGCGCCAGATCGCCGACAAATTCGAAGGCGGGCAATTTCAACAGTCCACGTTTGACCGCCGCCATCGTGACGGTCAGATCGGCGGGCAGACATTCCAGCGCAGCTTCGCCAGAATCGCAATCAACTCCAGACGGACAATCCACAGCGATGATATAAGGCGGTTCTTCCAACTCAGCCATAATAAAAAGGGATTGCTCCAGCACAGATGCGATCTCTGCCTTAAGCGGAAGTTTGATTCCAGTGCCAAGCAGACCATCCAACAAAATATCCGCGGATTCAAAGCACATGTCCAAAGCCGAAAGATCCTTATCAGAATCTGCAAAGGTCACCTCTCCGCCCGCCTCAATAAAACGCGCCACCAATTCATCCTTCTTCTTGCGCTTGACCACATACGCGCGCGCATGCCAGCCAGCTTCCACGAGGTGCGTCAACGCGACAAGCGTATCACCGCCATTGTTACCAGGTCCAACCAGCCCCAGCACTTCCTCCCAATCATCATCAAAGGCAACTTCATTGACGATCTCTGCGAGTCCGCGCCCTGCGTTTTCCATCATCTCGGCATAGGTCAAGCCGTTTGCGTCTGCTTCTTTTTCAATCTCGCGCATCTGCGCGACGGTTACGAGTTTCATTTTTTCTCCAAAATAAATAAAAGGGAGACCATAAGGGTCATCCCTGCATCATTCCCAAATATCCATTGCTACATCTTCCAACCCCAACTCGATCAACTTCTCTTTGGACGGTTTCCCGCTTTCCATATCCCATCCGCGCGCTTCATAATACGCATTCAGCATTTCAGCAAAATCAGGGACAAACCCTTCCGCGCCGCCTTCCTTGTAGGGTTCAAGAAAAGCCTTGGGCAATTTATCATTCGCGCGAGTTAATCCCAGGCGGTTGTTGATGGCGCGTTTGAGATTCCAGCCGCGTTCGCCTGAGCGCATCATATCTGCGAGAGTCCATTCGTAACCGCAGGCCGCGTTGACCAGGTCTACTTGCATTTGCGGGTCAACATTGGCGAAGATGCACATCACGAAGGAATTAAAGAACGTCCGCCAGTTTTGATGACGCGCCACGTTCGCGGCTTTCTCCGCCTGCGCGTGACGGTCAAAATAGGTAATACCAATATTCTCCTGCGTATTGCCCCAATCCACCATGAAATAATCCGATTGATTATGGCACGCCCCGCGCGGACTAGTTGCATACGCAAGCGCCATACCCGAAACACCGCGCGGATCGTGATATGCCACTTCAAGTCCATTCACTTGCACGGCTTCATCTTCCGCACCGAATGCCGCGCCAAACTGACGCGCCCCGCGCGACAACAATTCGCCGAGTCCTTCACGGCGCGCGATCAATTGGATCAACTGTCGCACAGCCATGAAGTTTCCCCATGTCAGTTCAAGTCCGCCAGTATCCTGTTTGGTCAGCTTGCCCATTTCGTACAAGTGAAATGCCAGACCGATCGTGTTTGCAGAGCTGATCACGTCCATGCCATATTTATCGCATAACTCACCGAGCCGAGTCACTTCAACAAGATCATCGATTAAAAGATTCGGACCAAAGCCAACGATCGTTTCGTATTCTGGTCCTTTGCGTTTTTTGCCATCGCCAATATTCACCACCCGCCCGCACGCGATCACACATCCCTGGCATGCGCTGTATCCCACCAAAATACTTTCGGACATCTTCGAACCAGAAATATTATCCACATTTGCGAACGATCCCTGATGATAATACTTCGACGGCATCTGCCCGAGATATTCGGCAAAATTCGCGGCGCTCGCTGACCCAAGTTCATGTACGATCCTCGCCTGATTATCCTGCTTGAGTGTGCGATTGGCCTCGGAACGCAACGCGGAATAACGCTCCTCATCCGCAACCTCGATCTTCTTTTTTCCATACACTGCGATGGCTTTGAGATTTTTCGACCCCATTATTGCGCCGAGTCCAGTGCGCCCCGCCATGCGTCCGTGGTCACAGCAAATGGATGAGTACAAGACTCCGCGCTCACCCGCTTGTCCGATCACGGCGACTCTTGCACCCTTGACTCCAACTTCCTCTTTGATTAATTCCTGCGTCTGATAGACATCCTTGCCCCAAACATTCGCTGCATTCCTGACCTCAAGCCTGCCTTCTTCGACCCAGAGATAGACCGGGCTATTAGACTTTCCTGTCACCCACAATCCGTCGTAGCCAGCCTTGCGAAGCTCGGGTCCCCAGAATCCGCCGATATTGGATTCAGCCCACAATTGAGTCGCAGGGCTTTTACCGCAGATCACAAAGCGGCCTGTGGTGGGCCCCGATGTTCCCGTGAGCGGACCATTGATGAACAGCAAAGGTGACTCAGGCGAGAGCGGATCAAGTTCCTTTGTGAGATACGGATACAGAATCCGCGCCGCAAGAGATGCGCCGCCAAGGAAGTCACGCTCCCATTCTTTTGGGATGACATATTCTTCTGTTGTGCCAGTTGTGAGATTTATTTTGAGGATGGGTTGCATGATCTAATTTATGTCGTTGCGAGGGCGCTCTTGTTCTTTGCCCGAAGCAACCTCCTTCTTAGTTGGAGATTGCTTGGCGGCGCCGGGGCAAAAATACGAGCGCCCTCGCAACGACATCTTATAAAATTTCTTCCGTCGCTTCGTTCGCCACGCGGACAAAATCAAGCACGACCGGCACATTGCGCATCATATAGCCCATGCTGCCCTGAACTTTTAATTTCATGGTCATCATGGCGGTCATGGGATTCATCTTGCCTGTCAGGATGGCGGTGATATTGTTGTAGGTCGCGGCTAATGTGAAAGTGGGTTTTGGGTAGGCGGATGCATCAGGTTTGTATTCTGCTTTTCGGCACTTCCCATGCCACAGGTCCAGATAGAACGTGAGTTCCTCTTTTAGATTGCCCTCTGGTTCGATCCGAAAGAACAGATCCCCTTCCCAATTCTTCGCAATGTCAGCGTATTTTTCGTCAGAGTTAAGTTTTGTTTCAAGCCCCTTTAACCACTCTTCACTTGGAAAGACAGCAGTCATAAAAAAACCTCCACATCAAGGATACTGATATTGTACCATTATGAAATTATGTACAAAAATCCTTGCACAAATGAAAAAAATAGTCTATGCTTAACCGTGCGGGATGAACATCATCCCGCGGCAATTTATTAATTGCCCAATATTTCATGTCTCTTGGAGGAGCAAATGAAAAAACTGTTTACACTGGCCAGCCTGCTGGTTCTGGCCTCCCTTGTCCTTTCTGCTTGTGGCGGGGGCGCTGCCAAAGCGGATAACGTGCTTGATGACATCAAGAACCGCGGCTATATTTTGATCTCAACCGATCCGAACTATGCGCCGCAATCATTTCTCGATACAACCGCCAAACGACCGGCTGACACCAAATGCCCGTCCGACGCTTTAACCACTGCTGAAATGCAGGGCTTCGATGTGGATGTTGCCAAAGCGATCGGCACCGCCCTCGGTGTTGAAACTTGTTTCGCCACCCCCGGCTGGGATCTGCTCACCGCCGGTAATTGGGCCGACAAATGGGATATGAGCGTCGGCTCGATGACCATCACCACCACACGCCAGACCGTTCTTGATTTCAGCGTGCCCTACTACTACACTCCCGCAGTCGTAGCTGTTGCCGCAGACTCGACCTATGACACCCTTGAATCGCTCGCTGGTCAGGCTTTGTGCGCCGGCGTTTCCACCACCTACGAATCTTGGTTGAACAATGACATGGTCGCTCTCGGCCTGCCCGAATCTTCCATCTACGCCAAAGTCCCCGAAGGCGTGACCGTTGTCCCGCTCGATAGCGATCAGGAATGTGCGCAGTCCATCGCCGCCGGCCGTACCGATTTCGTCGGCTACGTCACCTCCGGAACCGTTGTGGATGCGAATCTCGCCGCGGGTTTGCCCGTGAGAAAACTCGAAGGTGTTGTGTACTCTGAAGACCTCGCCGCCGCGTTCGACAAGGCTTCCACCCTCGACACGACTTCCCTGCGCGCCGAAGTGGACAAGATCTTTACCGCCATGCATGCTGACGGCACCCTCTCCGCCCTTTCCATCAAATGGCTCGATGGTCAGGATCTGACTCAAGCTCCCAAATAAATTTTTGCAATAACAAATGGGAAGCGGCTCGCGTAGCGTACCGCTTCCCATATTTTTTATCCGCAAGGGAGATCGGCATGAATATATTCTCAACCAAACAGAATGCACCCAAATCACAAGCCGAATTGATCTATGAAGCCCAGACCCGCAAGGAAAACCATTTCCGCGCCAATGTAGCTCTCTCCTGGTTTATTTTACTTTTTATCCTCGTCTTCACTTTCAGCGGGCAGGAAATCACCATCGGGTCAACGACCTTCAGCGGTATAAAAGTGGATACCGAGTTCATGAGGAGCAACCTGACCTTTATTGCGGGCGGTATCGGTGAAACGATCAGGATCTCGATCCTGTCCATTGCGCTTGCCATGACCCTCGCACTGCTGGCAGCTCTTGGACGACTATCCACTCTCCCCCCCGTTTATGCGCTTAGCACTTTTTATGTCTCGCTTATTCGCGGGACACCTCTTTATTTACAGATCTTCTTTTTCTTTCTGGCATTGCCGCAACTGGGCATCATTCTGCCCGGCCTCATTGCCGGCGTGCTGGCGCTGGGCCTTAATTACGGGGCTTACATGTCAGAAGTTTTCCGCGCAGCATTAAGTTCCGTGGGCAAAGGTCAGCGTGAAGCCGCCGCCGCCCTGGGCATGACCCCAAACCAGACCATGCGCCGCATCGTTTTGCCGCAAGCCCTGCGCTTCGCCATTCCGCCGATCGGCAACGATTTCATCGCCATGACAAAAGATTCAGCGCTTGTCTCAGCCACCGGCTTCGTACATGAACTGATGTGGCGTTCCACAAAAGTTGGACGCGCGCAATTCCATAATCTCGAAGCGCTCATCATGGCCGCCCTGTTTTACTGGGGCATGACCCTGATCCTGAGTTATATCCAGAGCATCATCGAAAAGCGACTCGCCAAAGGAGACCGATAACATGGTTCCCATTGTTAGGATTTCCAATCTCGATAAATATTTCGGTCGTTTGCATGTGCTAAAAAATATCAGCCTTGATGTTGAACAACGCCAGGTCGTCTGCCTGATCGGACGCAGCGGCTCAGGGAAAAGCACGCTCCTGCGATGCATCAATTTCCTTGAAGAACCTTCGCATGGCAGTATCGAAGTGGATGGAATCAAAGTGGAAGGCGGCGAGAAAGGCGCACGCCACCGCCAACTCGTTCACGATGTGCGTTTGAAGACAGGCATGGTCTTTCAGGAATTTAATTTATTCCCACACATGTCCGTGCTTGAAAATGTGATCGAAGGTCCGGTCATTGTGAAAGGGATGGACAAGAAAAAAGCCATAGAACTCGGCGAGGAAAATCTGGACCGTGTTGGATTGTTATTTAAAAAAGACGAATATCCGATGCGTCTCTCCGGCGGACAAAAACAGCGCGTCGCCATCGCGCGCGCGCTGACCATGGAACCGCGCGTCATGCTCTTCGATGAGCCCACCTCCGCGCTTGATCCTGAATTGATCGGCGAAGTGTTGAACGTGATGAAAAAGGTCGCCACAGAAGGCATGACCATGCTCGTGGTCACGCATGAAATGGGCTTTGCTCGCGAAGTCGCAGACCGTGTGCTGGTGATGGGCGACGGTGAATTGATCGAAGATGCCAAGCCTGCCGATCTATTCAACAACCCCAAAGATCCGCGCACAAAAGCATTGATCGACCGTTATCGCACGGGAGAACAATAAATGACCGTTGCCATTACACGCGATGTCAGTCCGCGTTTCAACGAATGCGAGATCACGCATATTGACCGCACGCCGATCGATGTTGAGGTTGCGCGTGCACAGCATCATGAATATGTAAAAGCGCTGGCGTCCATTGGATGCGAGGTGCTGGAATTACCCGCCGAAGCGGATCTGCCCGATTCTGTTTTCGTGGAGGATACAGCTTTCATTCTGGATGAAGTGGCGGTCATCACGCGGCCCGGAGCGGATTCTCGCAAACCTGAGACAGAGTCCATCATCCGGGCATTGTCGCCATACAAAACACTGGTACATGTCACCGCGCCCGCCACAGTGGACGGCGGCGATGTGCTTGTGCTCGGAAAAAATATTTACATCGGCATTTCAACACGCAGCAATGCGGCCGCCATTCATCAACTACAGGAATTACTCGCTGTTTATGGTTATAAAGTAAGCGGCGTGGAAATGCACGACTGCCTTCACCTCAAAACTGCGCTGACAAAAGTTGATGACAACACGGTGCTCATTAACCCAAACTGGGTGGACACTTCCCACTTCAAAGATCTGAATTGGATCGAGGTTGATCCCTCCGAACCGTTTGCGGCAAATTGTTTACCCGTGAATGGTCAGATCATTTACCCCACATCATTTCCAAAAACACGCGCCAAACTCGAAGCACACGGATGCAAGATTTGCGCCGTGACTGTAGACGAACTCGCGAAAGCCGAAGGCGCGGTCACCTGCTGCAGCTTGATCATTTCGCAGTAAACAGAAGCAGGTCTGGGATAAGCGCGAAACGGGCTCTTCATCAAAAAAGAAAAAATCCCCGAAACGAGTTCGGGGATTTTCATTGCTTGTGCGCTGGAGAGGACTTGAACCTCCACGCCTTACGGCACACGCACCTCAAGCGTGCCTGTCTGCCAATTCCAGCACCAGCGCATTAGCAGGGCGTATTATAATCGGCTTGCTTTTCTTGTCAAGCACAATCTTTTATATCTTTGCGAGGAGAACGCTACCTCTTTGCAATAAAAATAATCAGTGAACAGGAGCTATCATGGTTCGAATCGTCGTGGACGCAATGGGAAGTGATAATTACCCCGTACCGGATGTGGAAGGCGCGGTACAGGCGGCGCGTGAATATGGAGTGGAGATCATTTTGGTGGGCGATGAATCCATCATCAAGCCGGTACTTGAAAAACAAGACACAAAGGGATTAAAGATCAGTGTTGTGAACGCGCCTGAGATGCTTTCCATGGAAGACAAAGGCGAGAAATTAGTTTTGAAGGCGCGCAGTAAAGACGCGAAGAATTCAATGGCGGTCGGCATTGACCTGGTCAAGAGTAGCGGCGCTGACGCATTTGTCACGGCTGGAAATACTGGCGCAGGCATGGTCACAGCTCTTTTCCGTCTGGGACGCATCCGCGGCGTTGACCGTCCCGCGCTGGCTCCGATCTTTCCCACCGCAACAGGGACCTGTGTTGTATTGGATATTGGCGCAAACCCGGATTGCAAACCTGAAAATCTCTTTCAATTCGGTATTTTGGGAAGCATCTATGCCGAGAAGGTACGCGGCGTGAAGAATCCCAAGGTGGGACTGATCTCCAACGGAGAAGAAGAAGGCAAAGGCAACGAATTGGTGAAAGGTGCGACGCCATTATTTAAAGCATCAAAGCTAAATTATTTCGGGAACGTGGAAGGCAAGGAAGTCATCGGCGGCAAAGTGGATGTAGCAGTCACGGACGGCTTCACCGGCAATGTCATGCTAAAATCATCTGAAGCAGTTGCCAAATTGATCACGGACCGCATCCGTGAGATCATCAAGAACGGCAGTGTCGCCACCAAGATCGGCGGTCTGCTGGTAAAGCCGGCGCTTGGTGCGATCAAGAAGCTATTAGACCCAAGCGAGCAAGGCGCTGCTCCCCTGCTTGGCATCAACGGACTGGTCTTCATCGGTCATGGCCGCTCAGATGCATTCGCCATCAAGAACGCCATCCGCGTGGCAAAACACGCCGTGGATGTGAACGTGCTGGATGCCATGAAATCTGCAATTGAAGAAAGTTTGAAAAACTCCGCATAAATGTCATTGCGAGAACCGTATTCCGCTCGAAGCAATCTATTTATTCATAAATTTCAGCCAGTTTCTCATACCGTCTGTGGCATGGGAGCAACATAGGAAAACATGAAAATCATTAAGAATGAAAAACTAATTTCACGGAACGGCAAGATCGGCCAGTATGTAAGTCTGGGCGCTTTGGTTGTGCTTGGGCTGGGCATGTATATCTCGTTCACAAAACCCGAACTTTTCACATACTCAGTTGTTTGTTTATTGATCGGTTTCATCATGACGCAGGTTGGCATGTACATGGGCAACCGCTGGGGACGTTCCCCGCGCCCTGACGAAAAATTTGACACGGGGCTAAAAGGTCTACACAGCGACTTCAGCATATATCACTATTCTTCACCAGTATCGCATCTGTTGGTCGGACCATCCGGCGCATGGGTGCTGCTCCCCTATCACCAAAAAGGCAAGGTGGAATTCACGAAGAACCGCTGGCGGATGCGCGGCGGCGGGTTTATGCAAGCCTACATGCGCATTTTTGGACAGGAGAGCATCGGCCGACCGGAGATCGACGCGGAAACCGAAGTGCAAACATTGAAAAAATTCTTTGCAAAAAAGCTGGATGAAGCATTCATTCCTGAGATCAAACCGATCCTTGTTTTCACCAGCGATGAAGTTGAATTGGAGCCAAACGATTCACCCATTCCCGCAATGAAACTGAAACAACTTAAAGAGTTCATGCGCCAAGGTGTAAAAAACCGTGCATTGACCAGCGACCAGATCACAAAGATCACAAGTTTATTTGAACAGGAATAATTTAATCGCGTTCGATGATGTTCTTTGATATTGACCATTTCAAACGGGTCAGTGACAGCTTCGGGCACGCCATTGGTGGCGACGAATTTGTGATCCTCTTGCCCCAGACCAGCGCACGGAATGCCCTGTCCCTCGCGAAATATATCCATGCCAGCATCTCGGAAATGCACCTCAACATGAACAAAGGTCCGCTGACGCTTACGAACAGCATCGGCATCGCTCAATTGATCCACGACGCCTCACTCAAAGCACGATACCGTGGAAAGCCTGCTCCTGCGTGCCGATCAAGCTTTATACGCCGCCAAGAAGCCGGGCGCAACCGTACGGTCATGTCTGATTCAAAATAGCCACGCGAACAAAGATCGTCATTAAGCAGATACAATCATGGCTTATGAATCTCCTGTCATATTTGGATCATATCACCAGCATCGATCCGCATAAACCCGCTTTTATCTTTTTATCTGCGCGCAGCAAAACATGGGAGACACTCAGCTTCGCACAGCTCGCGGACCTGACACAGTACTTCACCTGCGGACTTTTAGCCTGCCGCGTCATTCCAGGCATGCGGGCCGCCATGATGACTCCGCCGTCGATCGAGTTTTTTGCGCTGGCACTCGCCATGCTTAAGCTAGGCGTCGTCCCTGTCATTGTTGACCCTGCCATTGGGTTGAAAAAAGTGGGCGAATGTCTCAAAGAAACCGAGCCGCATATTTTTATAGGCAATTCGATCACGCATGGTTTGAGGATTCTTTTTGGCTGGGGTAAAGATACAGTCAAAATCAATCTGACGATACGATCTGCTAAAAGTAAAAAGTTAAAGAATGAGCTTCCCGAGCCCCAATCCATGAGCGCGGAAGCGCCCGCCGCCATCATTTATACCAGCGGAAGTACAGGCGCTCCCAAAGGAGTGATCTACTCACAGGCGAACTTCGCCGCGCAACTGGAGATGTTGCGCAACACTTTTGATATTTCACAGGACGAAATTGACCTGCCTGCGTTTCCACTCTACGCGCTCATAGACGCCCTGATTGGCGTTACATCTGTGATCCCTGACGTCACTTTCCCTGTGCCGGGAAACATTGACCCTGCGCGGATAGTGTCCGCCATGCAAGGCTATAAGGTAACAAACACATTTGCATCCCCGGTGGTTCTGAACAAACTTGCGGAGTACGGTATACCCCGCAATATAAAATTATCGGGCTTGAAACGTGTCATTACCGCGGGAGCCCCCGCAACCATTCAGCTACAGGAAAAATTCAGAAAATTGCTGGATGACAAAACAGATCTCTTTGGCATCTACGGCGCGACCGAAGCATTACCCATCGCGAAGATCGAGAGTCGTGAGATATTTGAAGCAAAGCGCAAATCCGCAATGGGGGCGGGTGTTTGTTTGGGGAAACCAGTAGAAGGAGTCCGGGTACGGATCATATCCATCACTGATTCAGCGATCGAAGGCTGGGACGAGTCGCTCGAAGTGAAAGCCAACGTCGTTGGGGAGATCACCATTCAAGGCGCGGCAGTGACCGAGTCATATATCGCAAGGGAGGACGCAAACCTGCTTTCCAAGATCAAGCATGGCGATCACATTGTGCATCGCAGCGGAGATGTGGGATACTTTGATGATGACAACCGCCTGTGGTATTGTGGACGAAAATCCGACCGCGTAGCCACAAATCATGGTGTATTTTTTACAGAACAAATAGAAGGTGTTTTCAATATGCACCCGTTCGTTTATCGGACCGCGCTGGTAGGCGTCAACAGAGAACCTGTTCTATGGATCGAGCTTGATCGTAAGGCCGATGACAAAAAAATAACCCATGAATTACTTGAATTAGCCAAAGATCATCCACAGGCATCCAAAATAAAAATATTCTTATATATGAAAAAATTTCCAACAGATGTACGGCATAATTCAAAGATCATCCGAGAAAAATTGGGGATCATGGCAAAAAAGAGGCTTTCGTGAAAGCATTGGTGAGCGGGGCAACAGGCTTTCTCGGCGGCGCACTCTCCCGCAGACTTCACAACATGGGCTGGGACGTAACCGCGCTTGGACGCAGTACTTCAAAGCTGGATCAACTGGAAAGGGAAGGTATCCGCGCACATCGGCTGGATCTGAAGGAAAAAGGCGATATTGCGACCGCCTGCAAGGAACAGGAGATCGTCTTTCATTGCGCCGCGCTCCCATCGCCGTGGGGAAACTTTGAAGAATTTTATCAAGCCAATGTGATCGGCACGCGCAATGTCATTCGCGGATGCGAGGAGCATCAAGTAAAACGACTGGTGTATGTTTCAACACCCAGCATTTATTTTGGATATTCGTCACGCATAAATGTCAGGGAGACCGCCCCCCTGCCTGAACCTGTCAGTAATTACGCGGCCACAAAGCTCCTCGCCGAGCAAGAAATGGATGAAGCCTTCGCACGCGGCCTCGCCGTCATCGCGATCCGCCCGCGCGCGATCTTTGGACCAGGGGATACAGTCATCTTTCCACGATTGATTCCGCGCCTGCGATCGGGCAGGCTTCCCATTTTAGGCGATGGCGAAAATCTAGTTGACTTGACTTACATCGAGAATGTTGTCGATGCGCTTCTTCTGTGCGTCAATTCGCCGGCAAGCACACTTGGTAAAAAATACAACATTTCAAATGATGAACCCGTCAAACTTTGGGACCTCATCGAACGAATTTGTACGGACTTAAATTTACCAGTTCCAAAACGAAAGATCTCATATCAAACGGCTATGGCGGCCGCGAGTACGCTTGAAGCCATTTTCACACTCATCCCCACCCACCCCGAGCCGCCAATTACACGCATGTCCATCAGCATATTGGCAAACAGTACCACGCTTGATATTAACGCCGCAAAGAACGAACTCGGCTATCAACCAAAAATTTCTGTTGCTGAAGGCTTCGACAAGTTCATGCAATGGTGGAAGGAGACCGAGTCATTGCGGGAAGGGTTTTAGCCCGACAAAGCGACTACCAACTCTATCTGCGAGATTGCAGCCCATTCTCGCAATGGCAAGGCACAAAATGAAAATCAACATCCTGCACGCAGGGTACTGCACCGCACCCGAACACATTGCCATTCACGGCGGGCACTGGCGCAATATTCATTTCCCAGCCATGTTCGCCCTGCTTCAGCACCCACACTTCGGTCCAATGCTGTTTGACACGGGATACTCTCATCGATTCTTCGATGAGACGAAAAAATTCCCGAATCGTTTCCATCGCTGGATCACCCCGGTCACATTGCATGAAGAAGATTTGCTTATCAACCAGCTCGCGGCATATGGTGTCAGGCCGCAGGATGTATCCCACGTTTTCATCTCCCATTTCCACGCGGATCATATCGCATCACTCCCAGATATAACGAGGTCTCGTTATATCTATATGCCCCACGCATATGCACACCTCCGCAACCTGCCGCCTTTTGAAGGCATAAAACACGCCTTTATGCGCGGACTTATCCCGAACGATTTCGATGATCGCTCTCAAGAAGTGGATCTGTCCAAACCCACCCTGCTCTCAGAAAAATACGCGCCATTTACGAAAGGGTATGATCTGCTTGGCGATGGATCCGTTATGGGGGTGGAATTGCCCGGGCACGCCCTTGGTCAAATGGGAATTTTTGTCCGCGATGAAGCAGAAAAACTTTTCTTCTTCGTCGCAGACGCGGCATGGCTGAAACGATCCATTCTGGAGAACCGTCCCCCGCACAGGATCACTAACTTGCTCTTTCCAGATCCCGCAGCGTACCGTGAGACGCTCGGGAACTTACATACTTACCAGCTTACACATCCGGAAACGCTGGTTATTCCATCACATTGTGACGAGACGATCCGCGCCCAGAAGAGCGCCTCGCACCAACATTAACAATCCTGATCCGACCCTGAGAGAATATTAGTAAATGGCATTATCCAACCCACATGGCGCGACGCACCCATTGCACACTCTACAATTATTCACCCGTGAAAATATCCACACCCTGCAATTCCCTTCATCAGGAGACGGTGAGTACGCACACCGTTATTTGCCGCGGGTGATGGATGATCCGCAGAAATACATCAGAAACGTCCACAATACACAGTTGATGGCTGTCAAAATTGACGATGTGATTCTTCCCATCAGCCTCACAAATTTCCATCCCGAAAATACATATACTGTATCACCATACAGCCATTACGTTTCATACGGTGGACTGGAGGAAGTAAAACACCTGAATAACCCGCCAGCGGAAAAAATGGTAAAACTCATCATGGGTCCCGCAGCTTGTTATTTTCGATACGCCGAACTGGATAAAGTGGTCTTTGTCAATAACTACCTGCTTTCTACAAATCTTTACCCATCGGTTAACAGCAGCCAGTTATCGGCGGTGAGCGAGGCGTTGATCAAATGGTTCCCGGACCGCGCCATCATTTTCCGCTCCGTTGATCAAAAGAAAAATCCACATGTGGTTCAAACGCTGGATGAACTCGGATACGACCTGGTGTTGAGTCGCCAGGTCTGGTACATGGATCCAGCTACTGCGTTGAAGACCCGCCAATGCAAAGAGGACTTGCGCGTGCTGAGAAAGAATGAATACGAGGTGGTAAACGGAAGAGACCTGTCAGACGATGAACTGCGCCGCGCAGTAAATTTATACGAGCTGCTCTATCTTCAAAAGTATTCGTACTATAATCCGCAATTCACGTTTGACTTCTTAAAACTGGCACGCGATGAAGAGATCTTGAACATGTATGCCTTGAAAAAGGCTGGGCGAGTCGACGCGATCATGGGATTTTTCATCCGTAATAGTGTCATGACCCAGCCGTTGTTTGGATATGATACTTCGCTTCCCCTTGCTGAAGGCTTGTACCGGCTGCTTACGCTGATCACATTGCAGGAAGGATTGAAACGAAATGTACTTGTTCACGCCAGCGGGGGTGTGGGAAATTTCAAAAAAGTCCGCGGCGGGGAATCGGTGACTGAATATAATGCGGTGTACACAAAGCACCTGCCGCGCAAACAGCGGCTGCCGTGGAAGTTGATCCAAGCGGTATCGAGGGCGGCGATCCCGTATTTTAAAAAGATGGATTTTTAAGTAAAGACCGCGGGTTCATTTCGGTCAGCGGTTAAATTATTAACAACATCATTCAGGAGTATAAATTTGCAAGTCAACATCCCCCTCAAAATTATTGGACTGGGAAGGTATTTACCGAAACGAATCGTTCCGAGTTCAGAGCTCGAAGCCATGTGCGGACTCTCGGCAGGCTGGGTGGAGCGGCATAATGGCGTGCGTGAGCGCCGCTGGGTTACAGACGAAACATCATCATTCATGTCCGCGGAAGCAGCCCGCGAAGCGCTCTGTGAGGCAAAACTCAGACCGGATCAGCTCGATCTCATCATCAACGCTTCAGGCACAGGTGAACAGGCGATCCCTGATACGGGTGTGTTGATCCAACGTCAACTGGGACTGGGAAAATCAGGCATCCCCGCAATGACGATTCATACCACTTGTTTAAGCTTTATCATGGCAATGGATGTCGCGTCCAATTTCATCAGCAGCGGACGTTACAGGAACATCCTGATCGCCAGCGCGGATGTGGCATCCTGCGGAATCAATCCAAAGGAACCCGAGTCTGCCTCGCTGGTTGGGGATGCGGCGGCGGCAGTTGTCGTGACACGATCAGGGAATGGGGATAAATCCATGATCCACAACGCGCATTTCAAAAGCTATGGCGATGGCGCATATCTCACCACCATCATGGGAGGGGGTTCCCGTTTTCATCCCCGTTTCGAAGGGCACAAAGCCGAGGATGATCTCTTTCACATGGATGGTCCCGCAGTCCTGCGGATGGTGCGAGGCATCGCGCACGATTTTTTGGAGGAATTCTATCCCGGCCTATCTGAAGGCATGGTGGATATCGACGTAGTCGTTCCGCATCAGGCCAGCAAGGTGGGGCTGATGATGCTTAAACGGTTTGGATGGCCTGAGAATAAGATCATCAAGACAATTGAGACACTCGGCAATTGTGTGGCGGCGTCCATTCCTGTGACCCTGTATCAAGGCGTCCGTGACGGACACATCCAGCGCGGTGACAAGATTTTACTGGTTGGCACTGGCGCGGGGCTGTCGATCGGTGGAATGGTGTTAACTTTCTAAATTCAGCAGATCTTGATAAAACCATGAACATCCTGCTTACCGGCGGTCGTGCCCCTGCGGCGCTTGAACTTGCCCGCGCTTTTCATCGCGCGGGACATTCTGTTTTCATGGCGGAAAGTTTACGGGGGCATTTGAGTCAGCCCTCCGCAGCGATTCAAGCCAATTTCATCGTACCAGCACCACGTCAACACAAGGAGGCATTCCTCAGTGCCTTGAACCACATTATTACAGCGAATAAAATCGATGTGCTAATTCCCACCTGCGAGGAAACTTTCTACGTCAGCATGGGACGCGATCAATTACCTTGTGCAGTTTTTGTCGAGTCCATTAATCAATTAAACGCTCTCCACAATAAATGGGATTTTGTCATTAATACACTTGAGATGGGACTGCTTGCGCCTGAGACAATGCTGATCAAGAACCAGGATGACATTCTTCAAGCGTATGATCGCTGGCGCAGTCTGATACTGAAACCGGTATATTCCCGCTTTGCCGCACACACCTTGATGCGGCCATCAATCAAGCGAGCGTTATCCATGCTGAATTTTGAGTCGCCCTGGATCGCGCAGGAATTTATAGAGGGTCACCCATATTGCACTTATTCTGTTTGCCACAATGGAATTGTCCACGCGCACACCACTTATCCATCCGTATTCACGGCGGGGCAGGGCGCGACGATCGTCTTTGGGCATGTGGAACATCCCGCCATTTTTAATTGGGTGAAAACATTTGTCAGGGAACGTAATTTTACAGGACAGATCGCCTTCGATTTCATCCAGACTCACCAAGGCGAATTGTTTGCATTGGAATGCAACCCGCGCACAACCAGCGGTGTGCACTTACTGGCGTCAAACCCACAATTTTTTGAGGCATTTATCGGTCAAAATCCCGGCTGCGCGCGCCCCATGGGGACATCTCCGCACATGATCTCTGCAGCCATGCTAGCATACGCGCTGCCTGCCTCAATCAGAAGCGGTCGGTTCTTTGAATGGCTGCAAACATATCTAACAAGCAGGGATGTAATTTTTGATCTCCATGATCCCTTACCGTCCCTGTTTCAGTTTAGGGGCATCATCACATACATCGCACTTGCGCGGAAATATGGAATAACTCCGCTTAAAGCATCCACGTTTGATATTGAGTGGAATGGAAGCATGTGAATGTCTCAATGTTTTTAATAACTTCAGCTCGGATCGCGGCACAAAAAAACGCCGATCAATGATCAGCGTTTTCGCAAAAAAAAGTGCCCCCACGGGGATTCGAACCCCGGTCGTGGCCTTGAAAGGGCCGCGTCCTAGGCCTCTAGACGATGGGGGCTTTTTTTGAGCGGGCGAATTCTATCACTCCACTCTGAGACCGTCAAGCAATTTCAGCTTTGAGTTTCCGGTTTCACCCGTTGATTCAACAGCGCCATCAGGTCGATCTGATTGCGGTTTATCAACATACCGGCGCTTTCAACACGCAGGTTCGGGAGCAGGATCGCAGTCAGCGTCGCATTGAAGATCGGCAGGAACTCACGCGTGCCCTCAGTGATAAGCGAGGTGAAGTCAAACCTGCCAGGCAATTCCATGATGCCTTCAATTTCAAACATTTGAGTGGTAACGCGGATGGGATATTCGATCACGCTGGTATACCCGCCGCGCACTATGGCGTGCGGACCCAAATCTTCGCGACGCGACAGGCAAACCGCGTAGACATGTTTCTTCATCATGCGCACCAATTCAAAATGATCGACAAGTTTCGTAGGCATGTGCAGGCGCGCGAGACGCGCATCACTGACATCCATGGCGGAACGGGTGGGGTCGTTCAACATGCCCATGGCGCCATGATTGGTGACCATGATCTTGCCGGCCACGCGGTAACCGGAAGTTAAAATATCAGCGGAGAGATGACGATAAGTGCGGGGAGAGGTATCCATTGACATACTGAAATCACCTTTTCAGTTAAGAATCATGGATCGGGCGATGTGCACCATGATGAGGACGGGGGGCAAGCGGCGCACGGCGGCGGTTCGTGGTGGGCTTGCCCGCATTCGGGTCAAGCAACATGTTCAACCACTGGATGGCTTTTTCATCATATTCGCGTTTGCCGCACACATCACAGATCCAGGCGGGAAAATGCGGCACGGTGATTAGTTCTTCACCAAGCCAGGTAAAGTAGGTGAGATGCCGCGGCTGCATGATGCCGGCGTGACATTCATAGCAGGCGTTGGAGCGAGAGATGGTATCGGGTTCACTCATATAAAATCCCTACTGCATAAAAGAATTGACGCCGCGCGAGGAATTAAAAACTGCCGCATAAGGCGATCGGACCCATGTGATCAATTGAGGATGCTCAAGTACATCCCAAAAAGGCGGCGGCCAATAGATCAAGACCGCCTTGCCCACGATCTGATCAAAGGGCAAAAGTCCCCAATCTTTTGAATCATTCGAATTGTTGCGGTTATCGCCCAGAACAAAAAGCTGTCCATCCAAAACCTGCCAGTCACCGGAATAAGCAGGTGCGCTTGAAATATACAACTCATTCAAAACCTGTCCATTCACTGAAACCACGCCGTTGTGAACACTCACAGAATCTCCGGGCAGGCCGATCACACGCTTGATCAATTCCTCTTCCGGATTCATCGGGAAATGGAACACAATAATATCACCGCGCTGTACCTCGCCAAACAAATAGCTCATTTTACTGACCAGCACAAACTCGCCGTCTTCCAGGGTTGGCCGCATGCTGAACCCATCCACGCGAACACGCGCCGACATGGCATTGATCGCTAAAAATAAAATAACAGCCAAAGCAAGCGTTTCAATAATATCAAGCGCAAACCTGCCCCAATTTATTTTTTCCTCTCCCGTCTCCGGTAACTCAGCACCTTCCACCTGCGTGGCGATGGGTGCATCCAACTGCTCTTCTTGGTTTGTGGTTTCCAAACATGCCTCCAAATCTTCGTCGAGATTATACATCTCTTTTTTCGAAGTTCTGGTTTGGTCTTACCTGTAAGTCTTTACCCAAGCGATAAGAACGGAACCTGCAAAGCGGCCGCTCGTTTCGGCTACGCGCTCCTTGGTCGAGTGATTTTATTTTCTGGATTTCCTGCCCTGTAACCGATCCTTCCAGGTCGGATTCAATCACCAGCCACTCATTTTCCCAATCTTCAGAAGAACGCATCACCACCTGACCTTGAATGGGTCCAGTTTCGATGAGTTCGACTCCCGAATTATAGAACGTCTCTGCCAGCCTGCCGCCAAAATTGGGGTTTGCACCCTGTCGCCGCAATGCCTCAGCCTGCCACTCTCCGAGCACATTCAGTTCAAAGGGTTCATCCACACGTTGGCTGTAATCCGGTTCTGCCAATGCCAAAATAGTTCGACCGACGCGCGCCATCTCGCAAATGACCTGCAAAGGATCATTCACCCACAGCAGCAGGAAGTGACAATAAACAATATCAAATGACTTATCCGGATACGGCAGAGAAAAAGCATCTCCTTGTGTGAGCATAACTGCTGGGCGTTGAATCTTACATTCAGCGAGCGCAGCAGGATTCAGGTCAAGGCCGTGAATGGCGGCAGGATCGGTGAGTTCGCACAGGACTGCGCCCGTACCACAGCCAACCTCCAACACAGATCGCTTTGCATTCGCCAAGCCAGCCTGCTCAAACAAATACACTCTCAGATCACGCGTCCACGCGGCTTGCTGGAGATAACGCGAATGCCAATTCATCCTTCGCAGAACTTCAAATCGTTTCTATGCAGCTTATCAGGGTCTTCCCACCAATTCAAGATAAAGTCGACCTGATCATCGCTTTCTGGCGAACGCGAAAAATATGGATTGTTGGGTCTGGTCTTGAATAACTTATTTACCTGAGCCGCGGCTTCTGCATTCGTTGCCCCACGCCGCACAAGATAACAGCCAACCACCATGCCAGTCCGCCCGATCCCGCCCCAGCAATGGACATAAACACATCTTCCACTATTGATCGTCAGGTCAATGGCATCCAGAATATCTGTCATCAGGTCCGCTGAAGGAGTACTGTGATCACGGATAGGAAAACGCTGGTAGCTAGTCGTGATGCCAAATATCTTGCCCTGCTCTTTTAGGATGGACTCATATGGCACAAGCTCATGAGATTGGGTCAAGTCAAAAAATGAGGTAACTCCTGCTTCAAGGAATAAGTCCATGCGTTGACGGGTGGATTCAATACCATAAGTAGCGGGATATTCACCCGCCAGGAATCGATTTTCTTCGACCCAGTAAGATTCTGGAATGGGAATTTTGGTCATAGTCTTATTGTGGAAATGATACGCACAGGTTGTTGAGGATGTTTGTACGAAGATCAACAAGTTCGGGATAGTTATAAAAGAAGAGTATCTTTTGTTCTGCGATGGTATCTCCTGCGGGTTTTTCGCCAAAGACAAAGAACGAAAAAGATTCCGCGATATCCTCCGCGGGATGGGTGACGGCGTAATCAGTTAAGAATTGGTCCTGGTAATTGTAATAAAAATCGTCAAGGCGTTCGTAATATTTATCATCATTTTCTTCCAAATTGATCGCATCCCATTCCTCATAAATCTCCCGCCAGAAACGATCATAGAACTGATTGATATACGAATCGCTATTGGAACAGCCTTCACCGGGAAAAAAGTTGGAACAGGCTGACACTTCGTTCAGATAAATATCATTGTCTTCAGGATTGTTAAAGATAGCCTCACTTGGCGGGACTTGATCCGGACCAAGAGTCAGCAGGTGCGCAAACTCGTGGACAAGTGTGTAACTAAGATAGTCATACTCCTGTGAGTCGGCAATATCCACTTCCAATCCCCACAAGGCTGGGTCATTGTAGGTCTGAGCAACAGCAGCCAATACATTATCCTGTCCATCGGTCATCACGGAAAATTCGGCAAGATCCTGCCTGCCTTCGAGCGGTATTAAGTTCGTGAAATACTCCCAAAGTTTTTGATGCGCAGCGGTATCATCCTGTTCATCCTGCAAGTCGGCTGGCACACTTTCAAAACTGGGATCATTGATCTCATTCCCTGAAACAAGATACGTAACTATATAGGTGGTGTTATCTTCGTCACGAGCGCCAAAATCCATGGTTTCAGATTCCCCTTCCACAAGAACAGTGGAATTCGCTTCAATGATCCTTTCCGTGATCACGGGGCAGGAAAGGAATTCATCGGGGATTTCCGTTGGGATCTCAGTCGGGAGTTCTGTAGCTGGAATCTGTGTGATCTCGGGCAAAGGCTGTGGAACATAGGTGGGCGGCTGGGATGCCGGCGCGCCCATTAAAGTAACACAAGCCAGAGACAAAACCAGAATTGCAGAAAGAGCGAGAAGTGTTTTTATACGGGGCATGATTTGATCGCCTGGGATTTTTGGACAAGGATACCACTTAAAAAACAGCATGCCCGCTGATAGGGCATGCTGTTTTGGGGTTCAATTCTATTTTGAAATACTCTCCCATGTATCTCTCAGGAAGTTCCCGAGAATTTTATCCGCCTCCCCTTGCGCGGGGAGAACGTCGCCATCAGGCTCAACATACATCCATGTTTTGCCCGCGCCGTCAGGGATTTCTTCGTCCACTGTTTCAAATGCAACAGGATGAGAGGCGGAATACGGTACAGGCAGATCCCAGCGAATAGCGAGACCCAGGGAATTGGCTGTGCCTTGCAGTTCGAGTAGGTCATCGAGCAAATCACTTTCTGAGGTGCTAAGAGATATATTTTCGACTCCAAGCTCCGCCAGTTTTTGCAAAATATTTTTGGCTTCGCTCACGTTCTCCTTGTTGAGCGTGAGATGCACGGTGAGAAAAAGATCCTGCGGGATGATGATCTCAATCGCTTCCCACGAGCGCGGCTGATCGGGCTGGAGGATGACCATGACATGATCCAGGCCTGTTTGCAGCAATAACTCAAGGTATTCCTTATTCGCCAGCTTCAAGCCGTCGGTCAACAAACCGCAGACCTGACCGTTCTTTTCGGCATGGGCGATCAGCTGCGGGAGGTCGTCACGCAAGGTCGCTTCGCCGCCTGTGAAGATGATGTGTGGAATGCCCGCCTGCCAGGCTTTGTCTAAGATGGTCTGCCACTCCTGCGTGGTCAGTTCGCGGTCAACACGTTTAACTGGGGCATACTCCGTGTGATTATTTGCAGGGAGTTTGTACGTGAGGGCGCAGTCCAACCGCAGCGTGGAATCTGTTGAATGAGGCTGTACCCGCTCAAAGTCCAGGAAGGAAGCGGGGTCCAAGTCAGGCGTGGAGATCAGGTCGTGGATGCGGTCGGCAAAGTTGTTAAAATCTGCCAGCGCAGTTTTCCGATCCACCCGATAGCGCGCAGAGATCTGTTTTGCGGCTTCTTCGGGCGACGAGCCTTTGATGTAGTGAAACGCGCATTCAGCGGCGGTGGGATTGAGCTGCATGACCGTGGCCGCATTAAGAATGAGCAGACCCGAACCATCCTTTTGAAGACGCAGATGCAGGCGGTATGGCTTTTCATCCTGCATTGACTGCATGTGATGGGTGCCCACGGGCAGAGGTGTGACCTTGCTAAAAATTTGGTTGAGAATGTTCATAGGGTCTCCTATTTATTAAACAATCCGAGGTCGGCGATAAAGAGATAGATGTATCCGATCAGCATGATCATCCAACCAGCCATTTCGATGCGCCCCCAAACACTTTCGAGAGAGAGCGAGAAATTATCCTTGATCGTTTGGACGATGCTTTCGAGATTGTTGAGTTTGTTCTTTAGGTTTTCCTTCCAATCCTTGAGATAGAACTCACTTTGGATGGCTTCATACAGCTTGGCGGTGTACCAATCACCGATGAGCAGCAGGTTTTGTTCCGCGCGTTCGAAGTCCAACATGACCTCGAGCTTGTGTTCCGCGATCTGACGAATGACTCCGCGGGTCGGGCGTGGACGGCGCTTATTTTCAAAGAAGGTCTGGCTGATCTTGTCCAGCATTCCGTCAATGGATTGATCCAGCATGCGGTACCTTAATAATTGATAGTTGCCTATTTTCAGCAGGGCGATGTCAGATTGGTAATCTTCATTGGGCGCAATGATGACCGCGCCTTCCCAATCCACCAATGTCAATTCCACCGCGGAGTAGCGTGTGCGCGAAACAAGGATCTCGTTAAGTTCTTCCTTGTCAAACACTTCACGCTGGGAACGGATAAATTTCGCCAGCGCGCGGGAATTCTTCTCGATCCATTTATCAGGAGATGGACTGATATCCTGAACAAGCAGGATGGTGTACTCTTCATATAATCCGCTCTGGCGGTATAGGGTTGGGATGAATTTGCTCTGGAGCGCATTCTGGATCTGTGTGCGCTCCTGCAAAACCGATGCAGCAAAAGGATCCTTCAATTCAAACCTGCATTCCACCATTTGCACGCGCCCGTCAAAACGCTGACGAATGACCAACACTGCATGACCTTCGATCAGGACAGTTTCCTCGCCGAGAGTCACAATGTCAATATCAATGGGACGGAAATACGGCGCATCCTTCAACCCCTTGAATGGTTCAACAAGGGGTATCTTGCCGTCATCTTCATCGGGAAAGGCGATCAGGTAGCAGATTTCCATAGGTCAAGGAATAAGTTAGGAGCGAATGAAGTGCGGCAGTTCAAACGGGATCTCAAGCGAGAGTTCCACGAAGCCCGCATACCGTCCATCTTTGTACCATGGGGATTGATAGATCATTTTCTTGACGCCGTTCTTTTCGATGGTGTAAACATTTTTAGTTTTTGCCGCCAGCAGTCTTTCGGTCTTTTCGCGCGCAGGGTCAGGGTGACAATCCAGCATATTCGAGCCGACCAGTTTATATCCGCCATCCATTTCAAAAGTTTTGGCGGCTTTGTCATTCATTTCAAGAATGATGCCTTCCTGGTCACACACCGTGATGGCGGCAGGAAATTCTTTGATCCATTCGTGGTCGTTCATGTGGTCTCCAGGTTTGAAGGTTGAAATATTAGAAAATTGGCAGGTTTGAATTTGAAAACTTTTCAACTTGTAAACCTTCAAACTGTAGCGGACAGCCTCCGCCGCATTCGGCAACGAGGGCGCAGGTATCACATTTGAGCGGCAGGTTTTTGCGGTCGCGCAGTTGAGTGGACAGTTTGTGATTCCAGATCGAATCCCAGGAATCAGTGAGCATATTGCCAAGCGGCTGATAATAGGACTGGCAGGGCAATACATCGCCATTTGATTCGATGCACATGCTGTACAACGCGGCAGTACAACCTTTCACGCCGAGATTGCTGGCGGTCGGATCGAATTGGCAGTATTGGGTCGGTGTGTACCAGATCAGTTTTTGTCCACGCTCGGCAGTCTTGTGTGTGGCGATATCCAAAATGGGTTGTAATTCATTTTCGCGCAACCCCGTACCAACCGTCGCGCCGTTACCTGAATAGATCAAGGCGTTCAGTCCCACGGTCGGCACGCCGATCTCAGCCAGAAAGTCCAACGTCTCGGGAATCTTGTGGACATTATTTCTCAGCATGGTGGTATTGGTCATCACATAGAGTTTGCTATTGAGCGCATTCTTCAAGCCCTGAATGGTCTGTTTGAATGCGCCTTTGGAGCGCATCATTTCATCATGGATCTGTTCATCACAAGATTCGACCGTGACCTGAACATGGTCAAGCCCCGCATCGACCAATGTTTGCACATATTTCTCATCAGACAAACGGCGGGCATTCGTATTCAGACCTGTGATCTGTCCATTGTTCTCCGCATGGCGGATCAGCTCCGGGAGGTCGTTCCGCAAAGTAGCTTCCCCGCCGGTGAAGATGATGTGCGGCACGCCCAACGCCCAAAGCTGGTCCATGATCTTGAACCATTGTTCAGTGCTGAGTTCAGGGAAGTTCCGCTCGCGGGCGTTGTAGCAATGCGCGCAATCGTTATTACAGCGATATGTGACAGCCAGGTCCATGCGATACGGAGCGGAAGGACGCGCGCTGAACGGCATGATCGATTCAAGATCCAGCTCGTGGATCGGACAGGCGCCATCGGGGCGGAGAAGCTCGGAAAGTTGAAAGCGGAAAGTGGAAAGGTCATTGCCTGCCTGGGCTGCGCCAACTCGATATTGTTTTGTGATCGATGAAAGGATCTCTTTTTCAGATTTCTCTTCGAGAATCAAATAAGCCATCAACGCGGCCATTGGATTCAGATGCATGACACTGCTGGCATTAACGATCAATGTGCCAGCGCCATCTGCATCAAGCCGCAAGTGGATGCGCGATTTTTCGTCCGCAGTTTCACGGACGTAGTGGTACAGGCCAGACGATGGACCGCTGACCATGGACGGTGGTTGAAAAATATTTTTAATAGAGTTAAGTAAAGCCATGGCTACCTTTAATAGTAAATCTGAAATCGTAAATCCAATTAACGTCCGCCACCGGCACAGGCGCAGGCACAGCCCGCACAGGCACAGGCGCAAGCACAGCCGCCGCCAGATCGTCCGCTCCCGCTGCGTCCGCTGGATGTGGGTTTGGGTGGAGGATTGGTCGCGCCAGTCACTTTTTCAGTAAAGGTGTTGACGTTGCCAAGGACTTTCGAGGAGAAGGTCTGCACACCAGTCACCATCTGCGCAGCAAAATCCGCACCGGGCAGGGAACCTCCGCCCGAGGGCTGACTCGGCAAGGAGGTTGGGAGTCCGCTGCCAGTTGAGAGCGGACGCGAGCTGTAAGTCGGGTTATAGCGTCCCCACCACATCGGCACAAAGACAGGTCCCATGCGGCGCGTGCGGTCGTCATAATCCTTGTCCAGCATCGTCCATTCAAGGGCTTCGTCAAGTTTCTGACTCTTGACCTCGGGAGTGTTGGCGGCTTCAATTTGCTGCCACGCTTTTTCCATGATGGCTTTGTAATACTCCAAAGTTTCCTTGCGGCTGAAACCGCGCATTTTTTCAGAGACGCTCTTCACGAGCGCGATCATCATGTCTTGTAATTCTTTCTGACGCGCTTTTTTATCGGGGTTTTTGAACGCCTTGAGGAAGTCGGTTTCATATTGATGCAAACCTTCAGGCTGCGCGGAGACAATATCGAGTTCAAGCGGGTCGCGTGTTTTTACAGACGCGGCGTTCTTCTTGATCGCACCGAACAGGACCATGGTCATCACTTTATCGAGCGGCTGTTCCATCAAGATCGCGGATTCGACAGCGGTCAGTCCGCGTTTGATGCCGTGACCTTCAATGGCGATTTTGGGCGGCATGTATTGCATTTTTCGTTTTTTGCCTTGAATAACCCCGATGATGGGCATGCCAATGAACATGAAGGCAAAAATGCCGCAAAATAATAGAGGCATCATGGCGCCGATTAGCGCGGAAAAATCAAAAGGCGGCGCGGTGACAATGGCGCTTTCCGGTATGTAGGATTTGGGAAAGGAAGCCCCAAACGTGTATTGAGTGGAACCGCTCGCTGCTGGATTGTTCCAGGAGTAGAAGACGCGTCCATCCGCGCCGATGCCTGTTTGCGGTTCTGACGGGAAGCCAGACGGGGCGGCGTGCCAGCGCGGCTCGCTCGGCTGAACGCCGGGCGGCATGTGATAGGTGACGGTCAGGTCCGTGACACCGCTTACAAACTCAGACCCGAACCAGTTCGGAGTAAAGACCGCGCTGGCGTAGGCTTCATCGTCATCATCCTTGTATAGAACGTTTTCAACTTTACCGACGACCACATGCACGGTCCCGCTTTGACCGGGCTGAATGGCGTATGCGCCCATATCCACCGAGAAACCTGAACCGCCCTGCCCCTGAAAATCGGAAGAGATCGTGAGCGGATTTCCGTTCACATCGGCGGAGACATCGGAGAACTGTCCCGTGGGAACGCCGACATCCACGAAATCAATGACATGCCCGCCGGGTGAATTTGTAAATGTAAATTGATAATCCAGCGCCAATGTGCCGTCTTCATTCCAAAACACATTGACCACCTCTTGATCGAGGTTAAAGAAATAGGATTGAGCAGATACGCCGGTCACCAATCCAAATGTCAATAGAAAGACAAGGCAAATTGCAAATAATTTTTGTTTCATTTAACTAACCTCCAGCATGGTCTCGGTATGACCTCGAAAACCCACAAATCAAAAATCGTCAAATCAATCGTAAATCGGCCTACCATTTCGGTTCTTCGGTGAGTTGATAGATGGTGTGGCAATACGGGCAGTTGACCATCGGCGCGCCATTCGCAAGCGTGATATCTTTCGCGCTCAAGGTCCCGCCGCAGGATCTGCATTTGACTTCTTCGATCTTGGTCTGCCCGGGCAGATCCATTTTCATGGTGACTTGCTGCACGATCTCGGTCTTTGTTCCACGCATGGCAACAATGACCATGCCTGCGCCGCCGGCAAAAAATAAAACACCCACGCAACCAAACCCAAGACCAAAAGTCAACCAGGATGAACTGCCCTGAGCTGAGGTGGAGCCGATGACACTGAGTACGCCATAACCCACCAGGCACAACCCGATCAGGAACAAAATGCCGGCACCAACATAAAGAACTGTCTTGTTTGCCATGAAGTGACTCTCCTACAAAATATTAGTAAATTGAAATATTAGCAATCTTACATACGATGAGTCTAGCATTTTCGTTGTTTTCAGGCAATTGACATTTGTCCTGATATTTTTTACCTATATTTTCTCAAAATGAACGTTTTGAGGAAAACAAAAGACCCTCAAGTCCTTAATTCTTCAAGAACCTGGGGGTCTCAGTTTTTTTCTGTGCGGCACAGCACTTAATCATTATTTTTTTCCAACAACTCTTTCACCAAACCTTCCGGTACCTGCACCGCCACCACTTCCCCTTTCACAGTGATCACTCCATTCACCACGATCCATTCCTCTATAACCACCTTCCGCCCTTTGACTTCCTTGACCTTCGCGCGGATCTCCAACACAGGACCAAGCGGCGTAGGCTTGAGATAATCAACATGCAAGGATGCGGTCAGATAACGCAAAGGCGGTTCGGTATCCATGGCACGGTTCTCGGCGCGATAGCCAGCCGCAGCGGCTGTGCCTGTACCGTGACAATCCACCAAGGAGGCAAGTAATCCGCCATAGACATAGCCGGGAATAGCAGTGTGATAAGGCATGGGTTGAAAGTGACAGACCGATTCTTCGCCATCCCAAAAACTTTTTATTTGATGTCCAAGGTCATTCATACTGCCACAACCGTAACAGTGCGCAAAATATTCGGGGTAAAAATCTTGAAAGGCTGTTTCTGTCATCATGGAATTCCTTTTAATAAATTTATTATTACCTTACTTAAGGAGTAGCAGCAGGCGTAACTGTTCGTTCGATAAATGGAGTGGATGTGGGTGTAGAAGTAGGCGTGGAAAGGTTGTCAAGCACAACAAAGCGCCCAACCACCTTCCATTCATAAGCCATAAAGATCTGCACTTCATATGTACCTGGCATCCAGCCGCCGATGGGCTGCGAACATTCGGAATACCCGCCAATTCCGCCGGTGCCGCCGTCCCAGGGTTTGGTCTCATAACAGATCAATTTCCCTTCACGGTACCAGAGTGCAGTCCATTGCACACCCGGGATCGTGTTGTTGTAATCAAATCCGCCATAGATCTTTTCAATGGGAAGTTCAAAAACTGTCTTCGGATCAACCGGATTCAAACCATCAAATTTGGTGGAGAACTGAATGGCGGTAAAGACCGCATCGGGGTTGGGTGTCACCACTCCTTCGAACAGAGATTCGATCGCAACCGGTAAAAAGGGAGTAGTCGTTAATGTGGGCGTATCAGAAACAGACGGGGTGAAAGTCTGGCTCGGCACCGGAGACAGGGTCGGAGTCAACGTGATGGTCGGCGTTAATGTGATCGTGGGGGTCAATGTTATGGTTGGTGAAGGTGGAAAATAAACATAGATCATCGGCTCGCCATAAAAAGGAAGCCAGTACGCGCAGGCGAACAGGAATAAAGCAAATATAAATAACCTGAACGCATTGCGGTTATGCATACGGCGCAAACTATAAAAGGAAAGCCTGCGCGCCGACTGCATCACACGAATAGCCGATCTCACCACTAAAATTGCCAAAGTAACGATCAGTATCGCCGCGGCAACAACTCCACCATGAATATCCATGAGAAGGATTATAACGTAATCGTTCACCGTTATAATGTGACCATGACCCATGAAATCGTCTTCCTCAAACTGGGTGGATCGCTTATCACCGATAAGGATATCCCCTACACCCCGCGGCTCGACAAATTAAATGAACTGGCTCTGGAAATCAAAACGGTCCTGGATTCAAACCCGGACCTGCTTCTGATCCTCGGGCATGGTTCCGGCTCATTCGGACACACTGCCGCCAAAAAACACGGCACACGCGACGGAGTCAAAACAGTTGAGCAATGGCACGGTTTCGCAGAAGTCAAGTTTCAAGCCGCAGAATTGACCCGTTACGTGATCGAGTCACTCTTAAAGGCTGGACTGCCCGCAGTCTCGCTGCATCCGTCTTCCTCATTAGTTTCAAAGAATAGGAAAGTCACCTCGCACAACATGCTGACTATGCGCAAAGCATTAGAGGCGAAGCTTTTGCCTGTTGTACATGGCGATGTGGCTTTCGATGAATCCTTAGGCGGGACAATCCTTTCTACCGAGGATGTGTTTGCATTTCTGGTGGAAGAGTTCTCCCCTACACGCATTTTGCTGGCAGGGATCGAGGCCGGGGTGTGGGCAGATTTCCCAGCAAGGACGACGCTTGTTAAACAGATCCAGTTGTCAGATTATGAAAAGATGCGTGCAGGGATCGGCGGATCGGCCAGTACCGATGTCACTGGCGGGATGAAGGCAAAAGTAGAGGAAATGCTTGAATTGGTTAAAAAGAATAAAGGCTTGAGCGTGCAGATCTTCTCGGCTGAGGAACCAGGCAGCCTGACCCGCGCATTGAACGGAGAAAATGTCGGCACACTCTTGATTGAGTGACAAAGAGGTGACGAAACGCTCTTGCTTTTTTTGTGAAAAATCGGATAATAGACACGTTGGATTATATATAATCTACAAGGAGATTTTATGGCAACCAAAACAAAAATCGCAAAGAAAACCGTGAAGGCGAAAGCCAAACCAAAAGTAGCGGCAAAGAAAGTCGTCCCAGCAAAAGCCAAAGTCACATTCAAACCGACGAAGTTAAAACTCGTCCGCCCGGTGCCCTCCGACATCGACATAGCGCAAGCCGCCAAACTCAAGCCTATTTTACAAGTGGCCGCAGAATTGGGCATCCGTGAAAATGAACTTGAATTATATGGTCCGTACAAAGCCAAGGTTAAACTTGAAATTTTAGACCGTTTGAAGAATCGCAAAGACGGCAAATATATTGACGTAACCGCCATCACGCCCACTCCGCTCGGCGAAGGCAAGACCACAACCACCGTCGGCATTTCACAGGCGTTAGGCGCGCTGCTAGGCAAGAAGGTGATCACCGCCATTCGCCAGCCATCACAAGGCCCCACATTTGGCATTAAGGGCGGCGCAGCCGGTGGCGGATATTCGCAGATCATCCCTATGGAAGATTTCAACCTGCATCTGACAGGCGATATCCATGCCATCACCGCTGCTCATAATTTAACAGCTGCTGCTTTGGATGCGCGCGTCATGCACGAAAAGATGCAGGATGATGAAAAGTTGTTCAATGCGCTCTGCCCGCTCGACAAGAAAGGCAACCGCAGATTCTCTCCCAGCATGTTACGCCGATTGAAGAAACTCGGCATCAACAAAACCGATCCCAACGAACTCACAACTGAAGAACGCTCGCTCTTTGCCCGCCTGGACATTGACGAAGCCACCATCACATGGCGGCGCGTGATCGACATCAATGACCGCTTCCTGCGTGAAGTACAGGTCGGCATGGGCAAGGATGAAGCTGGTCATGAGCATCGCTCTGGCTACGACATCACAGTTGCTTCCGAGATCATGGCCGTTCTGGCGTTGACCTCCTCTCTAGAAGATATGCGCGAACGCTTCGGCAACATGGTCGTTGCGACCAACAAACGCGGCGAAGCCGTCACCGCTGAAGACCTCGGCGTCGCTGGCGCAGTGACCGTTCTGATGAAGGACGCGATCAAACCAAACCTGATGCAGACTCTTGAAGGCACGCCAGCTTTCGTTCACGCGGGACCGTTCGCCAATATCGCTCACGGACAATCCTCCATCATCGCGGATAAGATCGCGCTCAAACTCGCAGATTATGTCATCACTGAATCCGGCTTCGGCGCAGACATCGGAATGGAAAAATTCTTCGATATCAAATGCCGCTACTCCGGCTTGATCCCGCAGGTGGTTGTGATGGTCGCAACCGTGCGCGCGCTCAAGATGCACGGCGGTGGACCGAAGGTCGTTGCAGGCAAACCTCTTGCCTCTGAATACACAGACGAGAATCTTGAACTGCTGCGTGCCGGCCTTCCCAATTTGGAACGCCATGTTCAGAATGCGCTCAAATACGGCGTGAATGTTGTCGTAGCGGTCAACCCTTTGCCACAGACACCCCGCAGAAGTGGAACTCGTCCGTGAAGCCGCACTCAAGATGGGCGCGATGGACGCGGTCGTCTCCACCCATTGGGCCGATGGCGGCGCTGGCGCGAAGAAACTTGCCGAAGCCGTTATCAAAGCCGCAGAGAAACCCAGCAAATTCCAATTCCTTTATCCGTTGGAAGACACCATCAAAGAGAAGATCGAAACCATCGCCCGCGAGATCTATCGCGCCGACGGCGTGGATTACTCCCCCGAAGCTGAAGAACAGATCGCGCGTTATACCCGCCTCGGTTTCGACAAACTCCCGATGTGCATGGCGAAGACCCACCTCTCTTTCAGCACCGACGCCTCGAAGAAAGGCGCACCAACCGGCTTCCGTGTCAGCATCCGCGAGATCCGCGCTTCTGTTGGAGCAGGCTTCCTCTACCCGATCCTTGGAGACATGCGCACAATGCCAGGCTTACCCACACGCCCGGTATTCTACGATGTCGATCTCGACCTTGAGACCGCAAAGTAGTCGGCTTGTTCTAACCCAATCGTCATAAAACAGACCCTGAAGAAAATCTTCAGGGTCTGTTTTATTTTAACTCCCGCAAACTGAATTCATTACTTGAGTAAACTCTGCCTTTTCTGTAAGCCCGATCCAGCGGTGAATAATTTGATTGGAGGAGTCAAGCAGAACAAATTCCGGTGACCCGATCGGTCCGATCAATTCATGCCAGCGGGTCTTCGAGTTAAAGTTCACCCGCTCCATTTTCAAACAGGCTTTATATTGTTTTTTGATCCCATTCACGATGGGCTGCATGGCTGCGCATTCCGTTCACTGGCCGGCAAAAACTCACAAAGACAAGCCCGTGCATCCTGTCACTTTTTTGCTGCGCAACCAACGGCGGGCGATGCTCGAATCTGACGATCCGACAAATCCGCTCGGATAATCGGTTTCCTGAATTGAAGTCAATATCAACACAAGTATTATGATTGACAGGATCAGAAAGCGGGCAATCTTTTTCATTAGAATAGTATATCAGCACGAACAGACCGTGTAAAAACTTTCTAATCTGGATATAATCTGCGCCATTATGAATCATGAATCCCTGTCATTGACCGATCAACGCGAACTTGCCCAAAGCGACCCTGCCCATGCCTCTGACCTCGCTGCAACCTGCCACCGTCAAATTGAGAGACTCAACCCGACGTTGAATGCCTTCATCACAGTCATTCCGTCCGAAGCAACTATGCCTTCATCGGACACACGGAATGGTTTGCTATATGGAATTCCAATTGCGGTCAAAGACCTGTACGATACAAAGGGAATTCGCTCCACCTCCGGTTCAAAATTCTTTGCGGACCACATCCCGCAGGAAGATGCCCTCGTGGTTCAAAAAATAAAACAGGCTGGTGCGCAGATCATTGGCAAGACCAACACGCATGAGATCGCGCTCGGTGTAACCAATAACAACCCGCACTTTGGGGCTTGCAGAAATCCCCGGGACATTACGCGCACACCCGGCGGATCCTCCGGGAGGAAGCGCGGTCGCTGTCGCGACAGGCATGACGCTGGCGGCGCTTGGCACGGACACAGGCGGGCTCGATCCGCATCCCAGCCTCATTGTGCGGCGTGGTGGGACTCAAACCCACCTACGGACGTGAGCCTGCGCGGCATCCTTCCACTATCATGGAATCTCGATCACCCGGTCCGCTCACCCGCAGGGTAGAAGACGCGGCGCTGATGCTGCAAGTAATGAGCGGGATATGATGAACTTGACCCCGCCAGCAACAAGACCCCAGTGGATGATTTTCCAGCCACATCAAAGATGGCGTGAGCGGACCCAAGATCGGTCTTGCAGTTGGAAGTTATATTGCTGAAGCAGACCCGGAAGTTTGGAAGCTGTCGGGCAAAGCAGCGCAAATTTTGAAAGAACAAGGCGCGACCATCATCGAGGTCAATGCAAGATTTCCTCAGGAAGCCGCACTTGCCAATGGGATCATGACCCGGCGGACGGGGCGCGGCATTCCATCGTGAACGAAAGAAGGGGAACATCCCGATTGGTTCGGCGGCGCGGATGTACGCCTGCGTCTCGAAACAGGCGCGGGCATTCACCTCGAGCGAGTATTCACTCGCAAGACGCAAGTCCAGGACCAAAAAGTTAAGAGACAATGCGAGTTATTGTTCGAAGAATATGATGCGCTAGTGCTCCCGACCACCCGATCCCCGCTCCCTGAAAAATGTAGAAAATCAAACAGTCCCGAGGAAATCCTTGGGACTGTTTTTGTAATAAAGCACGGGTCGGGTGTAATCAATGCCAAATAGAAAAAAACCAGCTTCAGAAAGATTACTCCAAAGCTGGTTCGTTGAGTTGATGAATTTTCCAAGCCCATTAGCTTCATTATGGTGTCTTAACGCAAATGAGCCTGCAGTTGGACTTGTATACGCACAACAACACAGTGTCGAATCCCACGCCAAATACGGATCGTTGGGGCCGCCACAACCCTGCGGAGGGGGTGAAACATCCCCGCCAGGATCGTCATTTGGCTTGGGCGTAGTTCTTACCGGCGGATGACAGTTTTGGGTATCGAACAATACAGCTTGAAGTTCACTATCGATCACTCCAGCGAAGAATCACACATGCATCACCAAAGCGGTAAAACCGGGCCGGGCAAAGTTCAAAACTTAACACACTATCGGGCGCGGCAGCGCAACAAGAGTTGAGGCGGATCATAGGTGGCACTCGCCAAAACAGGCTGTCCGCCCGTTTTAGACCTGTCCCACACACAGGTATCCTTGACCCGCGCGCAATTGGCCGGCAGTCAGAAACACAAGAAGTCATGTCCACGCAAGAGCCTTCCGCTGAGGCTGTATAAGGACCGGAGGTCACATTGGATTTTATTTAACTCCACCCGCGACCGGACTTGAACGGACGCCACATCATACGTCCACGCATCGGGCGGCGTGTCTGAAAGACTGAAGGTCACGATTGTATATGAATGTAATATGGCTTGCCCGTCAATTGGGCGCTTGCGAAATATTGACATCATGCATCTGATGTCTGAGGTGCAGTTCGCGGGCTCGCCTAAAGGTCCCGTCCTGATATATCCCAATTGCTCGCACATCGCGCAAAATAAGTCGGATCTTCCACCACACAGCGAAATCCCAGATCATTTAGATTCTCCGGTCGGCACGAGCGAAAAGCGGTGCGCTGAGATGGACGGATCGGCGCTGTCCTGAAAACTGCTCCCGCGCACGGACTTGTTTCTCTCGAGGTTGGACCCAACGGGTCAACCGCCGCCTCGCTATAGTAAAGTTCGACTGCACCAATCGGCCACCCATTCGCGCGCGTTCCCAGACATATCAAACGCGCCATAGTAACTGATCCCATTGGTGTAATTATTAACAGCGGTGGTCTTGCCCTCACAGCAAAACTTAAAATTCAACAGATCGCAAACAGGGGTTCATCACCCCATGGAAAGATCCCTTCGGGTCCGCGCGCAGTTTTCCCCACTCCGCTTCACTTGGCAGGCGGCCATGCACGTAGGGAACAATATTCTGCGGCTTGGAGTATGATTCACAGCCGTCACAGGAAAAAATTAACAAAGCGATGATCTTCAAAATCAGGATTATTTCCATGGGTCAGGAGGTGCATTTTCCCGCCTGCACATAGGGTATATTGTTGATTGGTGACCTTTGGTGCTATAGATCCAGAAATCACTTAAGGTAACGTTGTGGATGGGATTGTCGGAAGCGTTATACCCATAATGAACTCCCCCTGGCACGGCTATCAAAATTGAACCGTCCACATGTTTATATTTGAGCCCAACCTACTGGAGGACCGCCAGGTTGATCGTGGGGCCAGCGCAGCCTCAGTTGCCGTGGGCAGATCTGCGATAAACGCGGGCGGTTTTGTCACAACCTGCAGAAGTGGCTGGAGCTTTCCGTGATAAGCGCTACGGGCGGCTTCTTCCAGCGCCTAATGGCAAATTACATGTTGATATGATCAAAGATATAGCCCGCCATGATCGGGAAAATATAATAAAGATCGTTTCATTCGACCCTCCGATAACAATGCTTTCAAAATGAAAAAATTATAAACTCCATCCCCAATATTTTTTAGTATGTAACAGAACTGAATACGCCTTACAGGTAGGAAAACCCGCATTTACACACCTGTGGATTTTGATCAGAAACTATTTTGGCTTACACAAAGCTGCTTTTTCATCCCAGGAACAAACAACTTTATCCGCAAAGCGTTTCCTTGGAGATGGGCGCACACACATCCACGGTTCACTGCATTTCAGCGTATTCACGTGGTCGTCGCAGCCCGACCACTCCAGTTCCTGTCAGCCCCGGGGGAACAGGCTCCGAGGTCCGAATTGACTGTGGAGCCCGCTGATAACCCGGTATGTTCCACCTGTCACCGCCTGGGCAGCAGCTGGAAAGATCTGCTGCGGTAGGAATATCCTGCGCAGCATACCCTGCATAGGTCTGCAATGCTGGAGATGAAATTATCGATACTGTAGGGAGTTTGCGGACTCTGACCCATCCGGGGTGAAACACACCTGCCAGCAAGGCTGTCGAAATACATTCCTGCCAGACACTGACCATTCGTGTGATCGGTCGCGATCACACAGGTCTGTTGACCACCGTTATCTCGTACGCTGTACCTGGCCGCAGCACAGCCACACTCAACTGGCTGAGGATGGAGTAATTTACAAGTTCTGCAGAATGAGAGTATAGCCCGCATCACATGGAGTTAACCCAGTTACATCCTCGCAGGTGCCGTTGCAGGCGCATTACAGACTGTGATCTCATTCGTAGCCCTCCCTTGCCGCGCGGATCAGACAGGTGAGCAGACGGCATCCGTTTTCGATCACCCTGCATATCGCATTTGAGTTCCCCGCACGTCATAATCTGGTGCCGGAAGCGAAAGTTGGACGGGAAGTTGCGTAGCTGCCGTCCGCCGAGCAATATTGATTGGTGACAACACCTTCCGGCA
>NZ_JADJSO010000073.1:0-79002 GCF_016711665.1 Candidatus Villigracilis saccharophilus | reverse complement strand
CTCGGAATGTATCTTTAAACTGAACGCTGAAGATGAAATAAAAAATAAAGCCATTCGATTGAATGGCTTTGGCGCGATCATAGCCAGGATCACTTCAGATTAATATTTTTATTTACCGCGGTACATTTTCATCAACCGATTTCCTACAATTTCAATTGCGCGTTTACGCGAGAATAATCTCGTCAGGAGAAAGAAGTCACGGCGGTTGCGCGCACCGGAGATCAGGCTTGGCTGTTTACCCAGCGCATCCAATGCCTCGCGCGCCACTTCATCGGCAGGCATGATGTATGATCCGCTCAAATCCGGGTCACCAACATGGATGGCCGGGGTTTCCGTGGACCCGGGCATCAATCCCAAAACATCCACGCCGTGTGAACGGAGTTCATACCAAAGTCCCTCGGCGAGAATGAGGATGTAAGCCTTTGACGCGGCATAATGCTGCACAAGCGCGGATCCCTGCAAGGCGGAAGCAGATGAAACGAGAATGATCCCGCCTTTTTTCCGTGCCTTGAACTGCTCTCCGAAATAATAAGCCAATTCCATACTGGCAGTGACGTTCACACTTACAAGAGCGCGGTGCTGTTCAAGCGGCAGATCAAGATAATCTCCAACAACACTGACAGCCGCGCTATGAATGACCAGACCAACATCCAATGTTTTGACTGCTTCGGTAATATGCCGCATAAAATCGGGCTTGGACAGATCCAGAACCAATGCACGCGCATCCACTTTATATTTTTCTATCATCGCCTTCGCGGCATGATGCGCGCCTTCAGCATTGATATCCAATATGATCGGATTCACTCCGCGCTGGGCAAGGATCTCCGCAAAGGCAAATCCGATCCCACTGGCAGAACCAGTGATCAGCGCATAAGAACCGTACTTGGATTTGAAATCCATCATGTTGTTATTTCAACTTCTCTTCGACTGACTTCGCGACTTTGTTCAGCGCATCAGTAACATTGCCTTCAGGCAGACTTCCCTGCGCAAGATTGGGACGTCCGCCGCCTTTGCCGCCGATGCCTGTGATGAGATCGCCAGCCTTGAGTCCACGCTTGACAAGGTCTTCGGTCACCACTGCGATAACAGTTGTTCCCGTTACGAGGACAGCCGCTCCCGCTTTGGGATACTTCTCGCGGAACCTGTCGGCGAGCATACGGAGGGTATCCACGTTTGCGTCAGGGATTTCAACCGCAAGCACGTTTACGTCTTTGACTGTTTGAACGTTGGCAAGTTGCAGGTTGAAGGTTGTAAGAGCAGATTGCGCGCGGAGGTTGGCGAGTTCCTTCTTGAGTTCAGAAACTTCATCCTGCAACGCATCTACTTTTGCAGGCACTTCTTCCACAGAGGATTTCAAAGAGCCCGCAGTTTGCTTGAGAGTCTTGAAGCGCTTGTTGATGAGTTCATACGCGCCACGGCCTGTGACTGCTTCGATACGGCGAATACCTGCCGCAGCCGAACCTTCGCTGACGATGATGAATGCGCCGATGTCAGATGTGCGGTCAATGTGTGTGCCACCGCAGAGTTCGAAGGAATATTTGGATTCTGTCTTTTCGGACAGCAAGCTGTCCGAGTCCAGAATGGAGACTGTTCTGACGATCTCGCCGTATTTTTCGCCGAAGAGCGCCATCGCGCCTTCCTTCTTGGCTTCATCGAGGGACTTGGTCACTTTGACCACAGGCATATCCGCGGAAATGGCTTCGTTGACCATCTTCTCGACGCGCTCGATCTGTTCGGGGGTCATGCCGTCGGGTTGGGTGAAGTCGAAGCGCAGATATTTGGGGGAGACGAGCGAACCTGCCTGACGGGCATGGTCGCCAAGGATTTCATGCAATGCCTTGTGTAATAAATGCGTGGCGGTGTGATTGCGCATGATGTTGTGACGACGGGTGATATCCACTTCGGCAACAGCCTTGTCGCCCACTTTAGGCTGACCAGAGATGACCTGTCCGATGTGGGTGATGGTTGCAGCAGCAGCACGGCGGACGGAAGTGATTTCGATCTCCCAGCCCTCACCCTGCCCTCTCCCAGAGGGAGAGGGTGAAAAGCGGATATAGCCTTCGTCACCCACCTGACCACCAGACTCAATGTAGAAACCTGTCTTGGGCAGGATGACCTCGACTACATCATCGAGAGAAGCAGAGGAGACTGATTCGCCGTTGACCACCAAAGCGAGAACTTCACCTTCCACACGCGGACTGTTGTATGGGTCATATTCAACGCCAGAGGCGCTGAGTTTGCCTTTGGCTTGCAGGTCTTTGAAGATGTTGGCAAAGTATTCAGAATCTTCGCCGCCGAGTTTACCCATGGCTTTGCCACCGCCAGAGGCTTTGCTGTGTTCGTTCTTGGCTTCAGTGAAACCTGCTTCGTCGATGTCCAGTCCTTGCTCACGGGCGATGTCACGGCTGATCTCGAAGGGCAAGCCGTAGGTCGCATACAAGTCGAAGGCGATGTGTCCATCGAGGGAGGTTTTGTTTGATGCGCGAATCTCGTCGAGGTGATTCTGCAAGTGAGCAGTACCAGCTTCAACGGTACGAGCGAAGCGGACTTCCTCTCGAGTCAAGTTATCTAAAATGGTCGCCTTGTTCTTTTCCATTTCGGGATAAAAATCGCCGTATTCTGCGATCACCGCTTCGGCAACTTTTGCGAGGAAGGGTTCGGTGAGTCCGATCTTCGTTCCAAACCGTGCGCCGCGGCGGATGATCATGCGGGTGACGTAGTTGCGGCCCGCGTTACCAGGGACGACGCCATCAGCGATGAGGAATGCGGCGGAGCGGACATGATCACAGATGACGCGATAAGGCGTGAAGTTTGCGAGCATGTCTTTTTCGGTGTGGCCCGTGAGCGAGCGCAGCACTTCGAGTGAGCCAGTGAAGAGGTCGGTCTTGTAGTTGGAGTCAACGCCTTGCAGAACGGAGACGATGCGCTCGAAGCCCATGCCTGTGTCAACGTGCTTGGCGGGCAATGGTTCGAGGCGGCCGTCTTCGAAAAGGTTGTATTGAATAAAAACGTTGTTCCAGAGTTCGAGGAAGCGCGTGCAGTCGCCGTTGACGCCGCAGACGTGATCTGTGCCGTGCAGGTTGTCGCGCTCTTCGCCGAGGTCAATGTGAATTTCGGAGCAGGGACCGCATGGACCGAACTCGGCCATCTGCCAGAAGTTTTCCTTGCGCCCGAAGAAGAGAACATGCGACGGTTCGAAGCCAGGCTGTTCCTTCCAGATGTCGGCGGCTTCGTCATCCTGTGGGACGTTGCCTTTGTCGTCTTTGAAACAGGTGGCGTAGAGTTTATCCTTGGGCAGACCCCAGACTTCGGTCAGCAGTTGCCATGACCAGGCGATGGCTTCCTTTTTGTAGTAATCGCCAAACGACCAGTTGCCGAGCATTTCAAAGAAGGTGTGATGTGTATCGTCGCGGCCTACATCTTCGAGATCGTTGTGCTTGCCTGCCACGCGCATACACTTCTGCGAGTCGACGGCGCGTTTGTAAGGTTTTGTGTCAGTGCCGATGAAAACATCTTTGAACTGCACCATGCCCGAGTTTGTGAAGAGAAGCGTAGCATCTCCACCCGGGACGAGTGACATGGACGGCACGGCGGTATGTCCGTGCTCGACGAAGAAATCAATGAAGTCCTGGCGGATCTGGTTGCCTGTTAGTTTTTTGCTCATGAGTGGCTCCGAAAATTTGAAATGGCTGGCGAATTATAAATGATGAATTAGGAATACAGAATGATGAATTATGAAAGTCTAAAGTCGAAGGTAAAAGGTCGTGGGGAAAAGAAAAGTCCCGAACCTGTTGGTTTCGGGACTGGATTTCTTCATCCATCTCAAGCCGTGGCAGGTTTCAGTAACGCGCGCTTGTAGCGGCGGCTTGAGTTGCTGCAGCGTGCTTGAGGTTTCGTTTCATGGCTGGGATTATACAGGTCACATTGAATTTTGGGGAGGGAGGAAATTAAACCTCTCACAAACCTATCAGGCATCGGGGAAAGAATATAACTTCACGTACAATCCATATCCTGCACACATCAAAGCATAAAAGGAATGGAAATGAGTAAAATAATTTTGATCACAGGCGCGACCACGGGCATTGGCAAGGCGGGCGCGTTGGAATTGGGGCGCCGCGGCTGGAAGGTTTTTGTCCATGCGCGTTCAGAGGCACGCGGAAATCCCGTTTTGGATGAGTTGAAACAAAACGCACCGAACGCTGATTTTTCGCTGGTCACTGGAGATGTTTCTGCGATGGCTGAAGTCAGGTCACTTGCGGAACAGGTCAAAGCGCAAACCAACACATTGGATGTCCTCTGGAATAACGCAGGTTTGTTGATGGACGAGCGAAAGGTCAGCGTGGATGGATGGGAAATGACGATGGCGATCAACCACCTCGCCCCGTTCGTGCTGACCCGTGAACTGCTTCCGCTCATCGAGCAGACTCAAGGCCGAATCATCACCACCAGTTCAGGAGCCTATCAAATGGGACGCTTCAACTGGGACGATTGGATGGACGAAAAAAGCAAATACAGTTCCTTCAAAGCCTACAGCAAGAGCAAGCTCGCGAACATTTTATTCACACGCGAACTGGCGCGGCGCGTTAACGCAAAAGGTGTCACAGCGCATTGTTTTCACCCAGGCCTGGTCAGCACCGATTTCGGCAGGCAGCGCGGAGAAGAAAAGCAGAAGGGTTTCATCCCAGGCGGGTTATTTCGTTCCCTGTTCATGCTTGACCCGCAAGCAGGCGCAGATACAGGCGTATTCCTGGCCGAAGATCCATCCGCGAGAAACAGTAACGGAAAATATTGGACAAAGCGAAAGGTTCGCTGGACAAAGGTTTTGTCAACGACAGCGATGCCGCAAAATTATGGGAACTAAGCGAAGAGGCCGTACTATAAGAGTTAATAATCGTCCGCGCCTTGTTGAATTTCGCCTTTTGTCGTGCTATAGTGAGTTTAAAGCAATTTAATGAAAGGAGAAATCCATGTCATATAAATCCTATGTAGACTCCAGAGAGCGTGAAGATATCCGCGCTCACCAGGGGCAGGATGTCTGGGTAGTGCTAAATCACGTTCGAGCTGAAAAATGTGGTGCCTTTGAATATTTTCTACATTCCATCCTGATGCCAGCCATAGCCCATATCCACCCCGAAACGTATAACCAGGTCCGTGTTTTACATCCCACGAAGTCTAACGCTGACGGCACCTATACTTACGCCTTCCTGATGGACCCCGTGGTACACGATGGTATTTACGATATCAGCAGCATCCTGCATGAATTCTACAAATCAGAGCTGGCTGATGAGTATATGAAGACATGGAATGAAGCGCTGGCACTCCCACAGGTTGAGTACGACATGGTTCAATCCGAGTGATAGTTCCCGTCTGAAAATATTATAGGCAACCCTAGATCAATCAGAAGCTGCTCTTCGCATGCAGCAGTATTCTGATTGATATTTTGTGTACCAAATCATGGGATTTCGCTGGGGGATTGCATATAATAAGGAAAGCCAAGTAATCAAGGAGACTTTATATGTACACAACCGATATGTACGAAGGCGTTTTGGCCGAAACCGTCACGATGACGGGCGCGAATGGCAATTCGATCAACGCTTATATGGCGCGCCCATTGGGAAAAGGTCCCTTCCCCGCGATGGTGCTGGCGCATCACATGCCCGGCTGGGATCAATGGTATCGCGAAGCGACATTTAAATTAGCGCAGCATGGCTACGTGACCATCTCTCCGAATCTTTATTTCCGCTCGGGGCACGGAACCCCCGAAGATGTTGCAGCAAAGGTCCGCGCAGATGGCGGTGTATCAGACAATCAGGCTGTCGGTGATCTCGCAGGGGCAATGAAACATTTGCGTGCACAGTCTGATGTCAATGGAAAAGTCGGCATTTTCGGGACATGCTCCGGCGGACGCCACGCCTATCTCACCGCCTGCCGCATCCCTGGATTTGATGCCGTAGTGGACTGCTGGGGCGGCCGTGTGGTGATGACTCCCGAGCAATTAACCGATAAATTCCCGGTCCCGCCTCTGGACTATACCCGTCAGCTGTCCTGCCCCATTTTGGGATTATTTGGCGAAGAGGATTCCAGCCCGACTCCTGAACAGGTCAGACTGCACGAAGAAGAACTCAAGAAATATGAAAAGAATTACGAATTCCACATGTACCCAAATGCAGGTCATGGATTTTTCTATTATGACCGCCCGAATTACCGCCAGGCGCAAGCCGTAGACGGCTGGCAAAAAGTTTTTGCCTTTCTTGAAAAGTATCTGGCATAGGAGCACTGCATGTGTACAATGATCGTTGAAAAAGTTAAAATAAATGGCAGTGGAAAAGGCAATAGCGGCTGGTTCACCTTGCAACAAGCAAATGTGTCCTATGACCACCCTTTCAATGCCCCATACGAACACGCCTTAAATATTGATTTTGTAAATGAGTCGCATGGACCATCCGCGCGCGTGGCTGTGGAGTTGAGCGAATCTGCCGCGCGCGAATTGGTCCGCACCATTCTGGCCGTCCTCGACCAGGCAGAGGCGGGTGGTCACCTAGCGAAATAAAATCCTTTGGAAGGTTACTGTTTCGGTGAATCCATGTCAAGAAAGGCCGTTATCCAGCAAAGGATAAGATATACTCGCGCTCATGTCACTCCAAAAACCATCTCTTGACCCATTGATCTCCGCACCGGACAGCAACGAATATTTCAATTCCATCAGCCATTTGGTTGGGGCGATCCTGTCCATTTCAGCACTGGCGGTTCTGGTTACATTGGCGGCAATTGCCAACAAGCCTGCGCACATCATCGGCTTCGCAATCTATGGGACAAGCCTGTTCCTGTCCTTTCTATTCAGTTGCCTTTTACATTTCTTTTTACTTTTCGGCAAATACCTGCGAGTCTTCGGTATTCTCGACCATAACGCCATCTACATCCTCATCGCTGGGACGTACACTCCCTTCTGCCTGACCATTTTCAGCGGAGCAACTGGCTGGGTGCTGTTCGGGATCATTTGGAGTCTGGCAGTTTTCTTTATCACTATCAAATCCATTTTCTTCACAAAAATTTCTGTCTTGATGTCCAACATCAGCTTCCTGCTCATGGGCTGGATCATCGTCTTTCTGATCGGTCCCATTTATTCAGAACTAGGCATGGGAGCCATGTCCCTGCTCATTGCGGGTGGACTGTTCTACACCGTCGGCGCATTGATCTTTGCGAACGGGAAACCGAATCCGTTCCCGCCATATTTTGGAAACCATGAGATCTGGCATGTCTGCGTTCTGGCGGGCAACACGTTCATGTTTTTAGTGATGTTGTTTTATGTCCTGCCGTATCCAACAAAATGAAATATCCGATATGAACACTTCATGGACTCAGATCACAGGCATCCTTATGCAGGGACATCAAGTCGCTTCGCGGCCATCCAAAGCATATCCATACAGTTCACTTGAAAAGCAAAAGCCATACTTCAAAGAACTCGGTCTCGACCTGTCGCCTTACTTTAATGGAACTCTGAACATTTCGATTGCGCCGTTGGAATTCGAAGTAGCCAAACCTGAGCTTACGTTTCCGCTGGTCGAGTGGACTGATCTGCATCCGCCCGAAACATTTTCTTTCTCACGCTGTAGAGTTATTTTTGAGGGAACAGAATACGAAGGCTGGGTTTATTTTCCGCACCCAGAGACGAAGAAGACGCACTTTCAAAATCCTTCATTGATTGAAGTGGTCGCCAATGAAATTCAAGGGGTCAGGTATGGGGATAAGCTCGAAGTAATATTAAATACGCTCGAGATCAGGATCAACAGACCTTAAGCAGAAAAAATGATGGCGATAAAACGTCATCATTTTTTCTGTTCGCCATCATGAAAAACTTCGCAGAAATTTGTTATGGGGTAATCACTTCGAAGATCACGGCCTGATCATCACGATAGACTTCCTTATAGCCAGGGTCTTGCGCAGCCTGATCTAGAAAATCTTCATGGTTTAAGTCTGTGTGTACATAGCCCGCGCCGAAATCTAAGGCAACAATTTTCGATGATCCTTCCACATCACCGTGGGTAATATCCACCCACAGGTCGTAGAGAGCCGAGTCATATAATTGCATGTAAGTCGGATCAAGGCCGGCCAGGTAAGTGTTATGGGTATTGTAGTAAAACAGGCGCGGGAAGTCATCCCAATCGGTCTGGAAGACGCGTGAGCCGGCTGGGGTATTTTCCACAAGCCATTCTGAAGCTCCAGCATATAGTTCATAGTCCTTGGAATTTTGAATGCTCTCCTGAGCGGCTGGAATGGACATAAAAGCGCCCGCAAAAACAAAGACAAGGATTACCACCGCAGGCAGGATGGAACGCAAATCCAGCAGATACGGAGATGCAACTCGGGGAGAATCAGTTTCGTCCTGAGGCAGATCGACTGGTTTTAGGTCCGCAAGTAAAGGCGCCCAAGCAAACACAGCAAAGATCAAAGCAAATGGCGGGAAATATTCCACAAAACGGCGGGCTTGAAAAAGCATCAATCCAAACAGAAGCGCTGCAAGCAGTCCCATCGCAGTGCGGACATCCATTTTCCGACCTGAGATTCCCAATGCCAATATGCCGCTCGCAAAAGCAATGAGAGACGGCAGGGAATTATCAAGCAGTTGTCCCGTGTCATAGGGATACCATTCATTGCCCACCCTCACAGAGGTTGCATCGGTCAGTTTCGGCAGCATGTGCTGAATGGAAAAGGAAATGTTCACAGGGAAATACGGATTGATCAACATTCCAAGAAGAATACCGGCGCCGATAAAAATCAAAGGTCTGGTTTCAAGACGGCGTTCAATCAAAGCCACGGCAACCAAATGCAAAACGCCAAGGGCGATCAACAAAGGAAATGCGTCATACAGCCAAACATATATAAAGGAGAGCATGGCGAGCCGCCAATATCTGCCTTCCAACAGCCACAGAAACCCAAGCGCAAGCACGCCAAGCGAGAGGGATTGCGCGCGGGTGATGCTCATGCGGTAGAGAAACGCATCGGATATTCCGAGCAAAGCAAGCGCCCACAGCCAGGAAAATGGAACACGCTGCCGGTGGAATAAATACCAGATCGCAAAAAAAGCCAGCGCAGAGAAAATGACAGCCGCCCATTTGGCCCCAATCCTCAACTCTCCAAATGTAAAGGGGATCAACGCGACATGAAAAAGAAAGTGATGGTCATAAAATTCTTCCGGATTCAGGATGCTCAATGGCAGGTAAGGGAAATCGGGCTTTACCCCCTCTGTACGCATCAAATAGGCGAGCTTAATATGATAAAAGCCGTCGTTATCAGGCATGTCTGGTGACGCAAATTGAATTACAGCCATTCCAACAAAGAACACAAGAAATAATATCAAGGGTGAAAAATTTGCGAGGGCGCGTTTTTGCATTAGGGCTTCCTTCTAGGAAAAGATCAGCTCGCCTGGAATTTTGATATCCTCCAGACGAGCTGTTTGTTGCTAACCAGCGTAACAATAAAGCTTAGCCGTTGGTATTGCCGCCGTTGTCGTTCCCGCCACCGCCATTATCATTACCAGCGCCGTTGGAGTTGCCGTCATTCGAATTGTCATCGTCCGAGCCGCCAGCATTGGAATTATCATCATTCGAGTCATCATCATTGGAGTTGGCGTCGTTCGAGTTGCTGGCATTGGAATTGTCATCGTTCGAGTTGCCGACATTGGAATTGTCATCATTCGAGTTGCCGGCATTGGAATTGTCATCATTCGAGTTGCCGACATTGGAATTGTCATCATTCGAGTTGCTGGCATTGGAATTATCATCGTTGGTATTCGCATTGGAATTGACATTAGAACTGTCATCATTTGTGTTTCCATTGGAATTATCATCACCCAGCGAAGGCAGATCAGACAGATCGGCTGAAGATGGCGTTTCAACGCGGGTTACGGTGATCGATCCATCCTGGTTGACATCTACTTCGACTTTGACCAGATCACCAACGCTAAACGGGCCATCCCTAATAACCGAAGGTTCAACTGTGATCGGCTGTCCATTCACAATCCATTGACTTCCACTGATGCCATCTATCGTACCAGTAAAAGCAACGGATGCAGACTCAACCTTGCTGGCGCCAGTTACTGGCGCAGCGGCGCACGCTCCCAACAGCATGCTTGCAAGAACAAAAACAATTAGTGCATAACGAGTAACTTTTTTCATTTTTCACCTCTTAGGATAAGATATGTTTCATCCTAATAGTCGCAGGTAAAAACAAAAAGTTATGGGTATAACAAACAAAATTGAAAGCTCATGAGCAAATAATCCCCCAATCAGACCGCTCCGCAATATGTGTCCAAAGGCAAAGGCGTTAAATCAACTATCACCCAAAAGTTTCATTAATGTTAGTTTTGCGAATAACATTAATACATTCGTGTACAATTGGTGTATCTCAAAAAATCCCATAAAATCATGGATATGCTCCCTTGTAAACAGCAAGGCAAAAAATCCAAGAGGCTTTGAGACTTCACTTTTCGAAAAGGTTAAAACATGCGCATTGCAATTATTTCGGATATTCATGGCAACCTCACTGCATTCCAGGCGGTCCTTGAAGATATTAAGTCTCAAAATGTTGACGATATCATCTGCCTCGGCGACACCGTAACACTTGGACCGCACCCCAAAGAAGTAATCAATACTTTACGAGATCTGCACTGCGTTACCATTAAAGGGAATCATGATGCGGCGGTCGTTCACCCGGAGCTGGCCGCGAAATTCGAGATCACAGAGTACCTTCTCCCCGACCTGCATTGGTGCAGAGAACGCCTGACAGAAGAAGACCTGGATTGGATCGACGGTTTTAAATCCACTTATGAGCTGACCCTGCCGAATAACGTAAAAGTGCTTTTCTTTCACGGATCACCTCTCTCGCCGGTCGACATTATTCAGGCAACTACAAACCCCGAACTTCTGGATAAATACTTTGAAGGACAGGATGCCACGGTCTTTATCGGCGGACATTCCCACATCCAGATGTACCGCCGGTATGGAGAAAAACTAATCCTCAACTCAGGGAGCGTTGGAAATGCATTCAAATTCGCGTACACGCCCGGTATCATTCCAAGTCTGCTGCCATGGGCTGAATACACGATCATAAGCGAGAATGGAAACACCCTTGACGTGGATCTCCGCCGCATTTACTTTAACACAGCGGAACTGCTCAAACAAATAGCTGAAAGCAAACTTCCCGGAAAAGCGTGGTGGCTGAAACAATATTCTTAATAACCAAAATAAATTTAAAAATTATAGTAGAATTGAAGTTGCTGGGGCGATGGCGGAATCGGCAGACGCAACGGACTTAAAATCCGTCGGTAGTGATACTGTGAGGGTTCGACCCCCTCTCGCCCCACAAAAAATATGTCATTGCGTAGAACCTGAGAATTTTCTAAGGGCGCAATGACAATTTTGTCTACAAGGCAGCTATGTTCTTTAATCGCCAACAACTCGAAGAAGTCGAAGATAAAAGTCTTGCCTCCTACGGATTGCGAAGCAAAGACTCAAAAGGCCGCGCCTATCTGGACAGCGAACCAGATTACCGCACCTCCTTCCAGCGCGACCGCGACCGCATCCTGCACACCACAGCCTTTCGCAGATTGGAATACAAGACGCAAGTCTTCATTAACTTTGAAGGCGACTACTTCCGCACCCGCCTCACCCACACGCTGGAAGTTGCACAGATCGGCCGGACATTGGCGCGCGCTTTGGGCGCGAACGAGGACCTGGTCGAGACCATTTGCCTGGCGCACGATCTGGGTCACTCGCCTTTCGGACATTCCGGCGAGATCGCACTGGCAAGATTGATGAAAGACTACGGCGGCTTCGACCATAACAAACAGTCCCTGCGCATCGTCACCGAACTCGAACAGCGTTACCCGGAATTCCCCGGCCTAAATCTCACCTGGGAAGTTCGCGAAGGAATGGTCAAACACGAATCAGAATACGACATATCCGATGCGCGTGATTACAGCCCCGAATTGCGAGGGAATCTCGAAACACAGATCGCCAACGTAGCCGATGAACTCGCCTACACCACGCACGATCTTGACGATGGCTTGCGTTCAGGAATGATCAACCCGCCATTACTCGAAGGCATTTCCCTATGGGAGATATTGCGCGAGACATACAATTGGCATGGATCAATCCTCAATGACATGGAACGCCATCGAATGATCCGCCACCTGGTCGGCTTGATGGTCACTGATATGTTACAAGCCACAGAGACGCGCATCAAGGATAGTAAAGTCATTACCGCATTTGATGTTCAAAAACTAAAGCACAATATCATCGGCTACAGCGAAGAGATGCAGCGCCGCAATCGCGAGCTAAAAGACCTGCTCTATAAAAAACTGTACCGCCATTATCGCGTGGTCAGGATGCAGGTCAAAGCAGAGCGCATCATTTCAGACCTGTTCCACGCCTATCGCGCCGAACCCGCCATGCTGCCAGATCACGTTCAGTTCTTTATCGAAAAGCGCGGACTTGAACGTACGATCTGTGACTATATTGCAGGCATGACTGACCGCTACGCCATTGAAGAACATCAAAAACTGTTCAACCCCTTTGAAAAACCGTGATTTTTTTATTTTCAAAAAAGGGGAGCGAACGTCTTTCCCCATTTATCTGACGGAAACATAAAACACCAAAAGAGGACTCAAATACCATGAATCAATCCAACTATCTCACCCCCGAAGGCGAAGAAAAACTCCAGGCTGAATTGCAGGAATTAAAAGGGCCAAAACGCGAAGAGCTTTCCCAACGTCTGCGCTCCGCCATTCAAATGGGCGACCTTTCAGAAAACGCAGACTATCACAAAGCCAAGGAAGATCAGGGTTTTCTAGAAGGACGCATCCAGGAACTCGAAGCAATCCTGCGCAATGCGACCATTATCACAGAAAAGCAGAGCAGCGGTGTGATCTTCATCGGCTCTCATGTGACCATTCAGGAAGGGAACGAAGAACCTGAGACTTACCACCTGGTCGGTCCCACGGAAGCGGATCCGCGCCGCGGCAGAATCTCCTACGAATCTCCCATCGGCCGCGCTTTGATGGACAAAAAAGTCGGTGAAATTGCAGAAGCAGAAACGCCCGGCGGAACGATCAAGTTCAAAATCTTGAAGATCGAATAGCACTTTCATCCATGCCGCATAAAAAAACCGCCTCGTTTAGAAGCGGTTTTTTTATTTATCTTTATGCTATCCCTGTCTTGGCCAGACAGCCAGTTCCAATGTGATCCGTTCAAAGTAGCTTTGCTCCGGCAAGGGTCCGTGTCCATATTCAAGATCAACAACGGTTGCAAGCAATTGCAGGGTCGCGGTCTCCAGCAAAATCTGCACTTGCGGCGCTACAACCACCAATTCACCTTTTGGCTCAAGGCGGGCGCGGATGGCAGGGTCATTATAGGCGTGCTGCGACATCAACACCTTTGTTGCGGTTTTGATGTCGTTCTTATCGAACAACCAGAATTCAAGCGCGGTGACCTTCTTCGGCTCGCCGACTCCGATCGATTCAGAGACGCCTACGCCGTATTCTCCCATGAACTCGCCAGCCTGTGTATCAATACTGAATGATTCATCATACAGATCATCACCGAGCACATATGTGGTCATGGTTTGCGTGATCGGCGGAGCAAGCCCCATTTGTTCAAAATTAGTTTTCTCCGCGTTACGGCTTATCTCAACAGATTGCATGGTAGGGGTCACTTCACCACTGCCGCGCTTGGACAAAAATCTATATAGATAAAAGACCGCTGCAATCGCCACGCCCAGCACCAGGACAGTTGCAAAAATTATGATCGTATTCTTTGTAGTGGATGGCGCGGAAGGCTCCCCGGTAGTTTCCTGGGGAGCAAGCACTTCTGTGATCACTTCGTAATACGCATTGATCACGGCTGGATCCTGATTGCCGGGATTCGCCTGAACAGCATTAAATGCAGCCGGAGCGCCCAAGCCAAGATTCTGCCATCGCTGAACGGCCAGATCCGGGCTTTGGTTGAGGCGGAAAGAGTCGATTGCCATACGCAAATAATCTTCCTGCAGGTCTGCACGCAGATAGGACGGAGTAGCGTCCACAAAATTCACCGGCGCGATCACCCACCCGATCAGCAAACCCAACATTAATCCGCCAATGCCTAAAGCAATTGGAACGATGGGCATTTTCTTAATTAAGGCGACTATAAACTGCATAAGAGACTCCTTTGTCTGGTTATGTTTTTCTGATTATACATCGTAATCTTATTACCCCGCATGGCAGAATAATTACCGCGATTCCATAAGGTATAGGGTACGTTCAGAATCACGCACAGATTCAACTTTATGAATTTTAAAACAAGCAGAGAACCTGGATTCAAACCCTTCACGGGTGTATTCGGGAAAAATATCCTCACGCGAGGCCAATAATTTCCGCACCTGTGAATCGGATTTGGGAACGAACTCGATCACTAGCCATTTAGAGCATGATGCAAAAAAAGAAGCGAGCTGAGGCAGAGGCACATTATTTGAAATGGCAAGATGATGAATGACAGCCAGCGCGAGCACCATATCCACGGGACCGCGGGCGTTAAACGAATCGCGTTCGTCATTATTCCAGCCAATGGAGGGACTTGGATTCGTCAGGTCCAGCACCAACGGCAGGATATTCTGTTCCTTCTTCGATTTGACTGTTCGATAATTTTGTTCCACCGCGGCAGGATCAATATCGAACGAAACCGTAAACGCACCCGACGATGCGGCTTCACGGCTGAACACACCTGTATTACCGCCCAGGTCCCAAACCAAAGCAGGCTTCTTTTCAAGCGCCCATTCATTCACGAGTTGTTTCTTATGCTCAAAAGCCGCGTCGGTGTAATTCGTGTTTTCGTAATAATCGCCCCACTCCGTGCCAGCGGGTTTCCAGGATAATTTCCTGACCGTATTCTCAAGACTTTCGATCAAACCTGTCAAAGCCTGCCTGTTCATACCGCCAGCAGGCGCCTTAACCGTTTTATCTGAATATCGTTTTTGTGCGCCCGCATGGATATGGATATGCGTGAGTAAACCAAAATTGAATTTTGTCTGCGCAGGTAATAATCCGCTCGCAAGGTCAAGCGGAACACCGTCAATATACACCCGCAATAACTGACTCAGACGCACATCGCGATAACTCATCAAGGCCAACGGTGCGAGAAAATGCTGGCAGAATTGTTTATACGCCGCCCAGGGCTGACCTTCTTTATAGATCTCAAAAGACAGCGTATCGATCAAGGCCGCTTTCCCGCGCACAAATTGAATATTGTACGCGCTGGCATCCTTCAAAGACATATCCAGTTTCAATGCCCGCTTTTGAATGGACAATGTCGCAAGCGCGGCATCTTTCAACTGGCTGAATGACCACTCATACGGATAGGAAATGAATGGAACGCGCTCGGGCTGGATGATCTTGAACGCCGTGTCCGCCTCAACTGGAAGCTGGTCTGACTCAACATGCGGGATCAGCAATCCAGCTTTGACCAATTTATCGTACAAGCCAGAGTCCATCAACCGCGCATAATCTTTCGAATATACGCGGTTGATCTGTCGGTACAGGATTCCATTTGCAGTAAACAGAAACCCGCTTGGGTCACGAAAGGAAGCGGAGAGCTGTCCAGTTTTACTCATCGCCCGATTTGTCATCCTCTTCATCTTCAGGCTTGGGTTTAACTCCAAAAAGTTTTTTTATACTACCCCATGAAGCACGCACAGCAACGCCGAGGCCCAACAACGCAGCAATCGCGATCTGAATAAGGATGCTCCCGGAGCCGGGGTCAAGATATGGAAGTGGTGAAAAATGCATATTGATCTCTTTCTATTCTATGGTTTCAGGCACGATCTCTTCCAAAAGGAAGGATTCGGAACATTTGATGCATTGGGCTTCGCGTTTGTTGGCAATGACCAGCAATCCGCCGCACTTGGGACACGGTACAGCCAGCGGACGCTTCCACGAAGTGAAATCGCAATTTGGATAATTAACACAGCCGAAGAAGGTGCGGCCTTTGCGGGTTTTTCTTTCCACAAGTTCGCCGCCATCGGTCGGGCAGGCAACGCCGATCTTCAAAAGCCAGGGCTCTGTATAGCGGCATTCAGGAAAGCCGCTGCATGAAATGAATTTACCAAAGCGTCCATAGCGGATGACCAGTTCCTTGCCGCAGGTCGGGCAGGCGCGGCCAATGGGTTCGGGTCCGCTCTTTGTGACAGGCATATCGGCCTGCGCTATTTTCACCTTCTCAGAGAAGGGGGTATAAAATTCCTGGATCGCGTCTGTCCACAGCATTTCACCGGATGCGACCTGATCAAGATCTTCTTCCATGTGCGCGGTGAAATTAAAGTCCACCACCTCGGGGAAATATTCCACCATGAGATCGTTTACCTGCAAACCAGTATCCGTTGGGATCAAACGCTTATCCACCCGCTCGACATATCCGCGCTGTTGAATGGTTGAAATGGTCGGCGCATACGTGGAAGGACGGCCAATCCCATTTTCTTCGAGCGCCTGCACGAGTGAGGCTTCTGAAAAACGCGGCGGCGGCTGGGTGAAATGCTGTTCTGGAATCAATCGGATCAATTCCTGTTCCTGTCCTTCTGCGATACCCACAGGAATTTTTACATTCTCTTCGTCTTCTTCGGTCTTGACATCTTCATTCTTCGCTTCTTCATAGACTACTAAAAAGCCTGGGAATTTTACAGCAGAGCCTGAGGCACGCATGAGATATTCGTGTGCGGTGGTCTTGCCAGTCACTTCCACCTGCAGCGTATCAAACACAGCCGATTCCATTTGCGAAGCGACGAATCTCTGCCAGATCAAACGGTACAACTTGAACATGGCGGGGTCGAGATATTCTTTTACTTTTTCAGGGTCACGCATTGCGGAAGTCGGACGGATGGCTTCATGGGCTTCCTGCGCGTTCGCGGATTTTGTTTTGTAAATTGGCGATTCGCCCGGTAAATAATCTTTGCCATATTTTCCAGCAACATATTCACGCGCTTCGTTTTGAGCGATCGTCGAGACGTTCATCGAGTCTGTACGCATATAGGTAATGAGACCCGTCGTGCCGCCCTCGCCCACATCCTGACCTTCATACAGTCCCTGCGCCAATCCCATCGTGCGTTTGGCAGTTAACCCAAGTTTGCGCGAGGCTTCCTGCTGTAATGTGGATGTCGTGAATGGAGCGGAAGGCTTGCGTCTGCGTTCGCCGCGTTTAACTTTCGTCACCGAGTACGCGGCGGTTTCCATGTCGATCAAGATCGGCCTGACCACGGCTTCTGTTGTCAGTTCGGGATCTTTATTGTCAATACGCGCCAGTTTGGCAAGGAAAGCAGATTTCGGATTCCCGTGCTTGAACTCGCCGTGGATCGACCAGTATTCAACCGGCTTAAACTCATCAATTTCGCGCTCACGCTCGACGATGAGCCTGAGAGCCACCGATTGCACCCGCCCTGCTGACAGACGCCCGCGCACCTTCTCCCACAAGATGGGACTGATGCTATAGCCGACCAAACGATCCAACACACGGCGCGCCTGCTGGGCATTGACCAGATCCATATTGATCTCACGCGGATGTGCGAACGCTTCCGCCACGGCTGGAGCAGTGATCTCGTGGAAGACGACGCGCTTGGTACGTTCCATGTCGATCTGCGCGGCTTCGGCCAAATGCCAGGAAATGGATTCACCTTCACGGTCAGGATCGGTCGCGAGAAAGATCTCTTCGGCAGTAGCGGCCAGTTTCTTGATCTCCTTGACCACATCCTTTTTTTCATTTGGCACGCGATACTTCGGCTCAAAATTATTATCCACATTCACAGAAAGCTGTGATTTAAGCAGGTCACGCACATGCCCCACTGATGCGCGGACAGTGTAGCCTTTCCCGAGAAAACGCCCAACGGTCTTCGCCTTGGCTGGCGATTCGACAATGACCAGTTTCCCTTCACGCTTGATCACCTTCGGGGCCTTGGGCGGCGCGACCATATCCGCGTGAGCATCTGTCCTGCCCATTCGATAAAGTTTTGTGCCGCACTCGGAACACACAGCAATATTTACAGGCGATCCTTTCGCATTAAAACCCGCGACAGGATCTTTCATCTCCCGTTTTGTCTTGCACTTCATACAATAAGCTTCCATTAACATTCCTTTTTAGCTATGTCATTGCGAGCGTACTTCGCGACACTTGCACCGCACTGCGTTCGGCGCAGTGCGGGTACCCTCTACTAACATAAGGTTGCTTCGTCGGAAAGAGCACCCTCCTCGCAACGACATAATTTATAGATATTTTTCCTGATTATGTTTCTTCAAATGCCCAACCACATCGCGAACCTTCTGCGCCTGATCGGTCTTGCAGACCATCAATACGTCGCCTGTATCCACAATGACCATATCATCCACGCCGATGGTCACGATCAAACGCTCGTTACTGCTGCCGTACACCAACGTATTATGCGTTTCATGCGCAAGGTGCAGACTGCTGTTGGTTGCAATATTACCATCCATGTCTGGCAACAGCACTTCGAACAGGGATGACCACATACCGACATCGCTCCATCCCAGCCCACCTGCAGGCAAAACGGCTACACGCTCCGCTTTTTCCATGATGCCATAATCAACTGTCTCAACCTTAAGACCGCGCCAGTTTTCACTCAACACTTCGGTTTGTGATCCTGTTCCCCACGCGGAGGCGATATTCTTTAAAGCGCCGCCAAGTTCAGGCATTTGTTTATCGATCTCATTCAAGATCGTATCCGCGCGCCAGATGAACATGCCGCTGTTCCAGGAGTGATCGCCCGTGCGGAGCAACTGCCCCGCGGCTTGTTCGCTGGGCTTTTCAATAAAGCGCCTGACATTATACGTTGGATATTTATATTGACCATCCAAGGGCGCGCCTTGTTGAATATACCCGTACGCTGTCGAGGGCTGGGTCGGGGTAATACCAAGGGTCACCAAATATCCATTCTCAGCCACATCAAAAGCGGCCTTGAGCAAATAATGGAACAGATCACGGTTGCGGATGAAATGATCCGACGGCAAGATCGCCATCGAAGCATTCTTGTCGCGCTTATGCAACACCGCGGCGGCAAATCCTACCACAGAGGCGGTCCCGCGTGGAGATGATTCGATCAGATAATTTTCTTCGGGGATCTCAGGAGCCTGCAAGCGCATTTCACGCGCCTGCTCTTCCACTGTCACAACCAGAATATGATCGGGAGTGAATAAATCCTCCAGGCGCTTGACCGTGCTTTGGAAGAGAGTCTCCTGACCAATTAATGGAAGCAGCTGCTTCGGTTTTTCTTTTCTTGAAACAGGCCAGAGACGGGTCCCGCCGCCGCCAGCCATGATAACCGCATAAGTGTGTTCGGACATTTGTTATTCCTAATAAGATATGGGCAAGCGGACATGTAAGCATGTAAACAAGTACACTGGCTTTCGTATTTCCGCGCCTGCTTGTCTACGTGTTTACCTTGTCTCAGTACCTGCCTGATAATTGCCTTGTTCTTCGCGCACTGCAACATAATTCATGCCGCCCACCTGGCGCACCATGCCTTTCAACTCCATCAGCGCGAGTGTAGCCGAAACTCTCTCAATTGGCAAATCGGCCCGGTTGCGAATTCCATCCACATGCAGAGGTTCGCCGCCGAGCACATTCAACAATTTAGCTTCTGTTTCATCGGCAGGGATCACTTTGCGCGCGGCTTTGTGTTCACCGATGCGCGTGAAATCCAAGGCCTGCATAATATCATTGACACTCAATAAGGGCAAAGCGCCGTTCTGGATCAGCTTATTCGTGCCCTTGCTTTGAGGCGCAAGTATACTCCCTGGCACCGCAAACACTTCACGTCCCTGTTCAGCCGCGAACTCGGCCGTGATCAACGCGCCGCTGGTCTCACCTGCCTCAATCACAACGACTGCCAATGATAAACCAGAAATGATGCGATTGCGCGGCGGAAAGTTGGAAGCGTCGGGCGGTGTGCCTGGCGCATAATCGCTGATGACCGCGCCGCGCTCCATCATTTGCTCGGCCAATTTCAAATGTTCAGGCGGATAGATCTTATCCACGCCCGAACCCAGCACACCGATGGTTCGTCCGCCAGCCTTTAGCGCAGTTTGATGCGCAATCGCATCCACCCCGCGCGCGAGCCCGCTGACCACAGTAATCCCATTTGACGCAAGGAATGACGAAAGCTCCTCGGTGATCTGCCTGCCATACGGCGTGACCCTGCGCGTGCCAACAATCGCAACCGCGAACAGGTCATCAGGTAAATATTCGCCGCGAATATACATCACGGGCGGCGGTTGGTCGATCTCTTTTAATCTTGATGGGTATGCTTCATCCTGCCAGGTCAGGATCTTTATCCCCTGTGATTCTATTTTCGCCCAGACTTGATCCAGGTCAACTTTTTGACGCGCCGCGAGCACACGTTCGATCACCTTCGCGCCGAGGCCTGCTTCTGCCAAATTGACAGAGTCAGCGCCCCAGGCAGTTTGCAGGTCTCCAAAGTATGCGACCAGCCCCTGCATGCGCACCGCGCCAATGCCTTTGATTAAGTTGAAACCAACCCAATATTTTCTGTCGTCCATAGTGAAAACGTTTGAACGGTGAAACGTTCAAACGCCCGTCCTACAACCCCTCGAGCAGATGAACTTTCAGGATACGGGAATCCATATCCAGGTTAAGAATGACCGAAGGAATGGCGGGCAGGAGAATCTCCTTGCCAGAGTCGTCCCGAACGACATAAACATCGTTCGCGCCAGTTTCCAAAATTTCAACCAGCTTGCCAAGCGGATGCCCGTCCTCGTCCACGACATCCAGACCGATCATTTCATATTGATAATGCTGACCTTCAGGAAGCGGCGGGACTTCTGCCGCCTTGACATAGACCCATTGATTGCGCAGTTTGCTGACATCTTCAGAAGTGTCAATGCCGCGAAAACTAACGAGCAATCCATCCGCATGCGGGCGGACGGTGTCAAATGTGAGCGGGGTATGCTTTTCGCCGACCAAAACTTTGCGGCCAGATTTGATGCGTTGCGGGAAGTCGGTGTGCAGATCCATGATGATCTCGCCGCGCACCCCATGCGAACGGCGCAGATAACCAATTACTAAATAGACAGGCTCGCCTGCCGGCGAGCCTGATGATTGCGGTTGTGCTGGCATTAGGGTTCCATTACGTCGAGCGTGGCTTGTTTGCCTTCGCGCTCGGCGGCCACCCGCAGCAAAGTGCGGATGGAGTTGGCTACTTTCCCGCCTTTGCCGATCACACGGCCCATGTCGTCTTTGGAAACATTCAGTTCGATGCGTACCCGTGAACCGTTCCCGCTTTGACGTACCTGGACATCTTCAGGGTGCTCTACGAGAGATTTGGCGATGTATTCAATGAGGTCTTTCATAAATAATGCCTACTCATGTCATTGCGAGGGCGGTTATTTCGCCCGAAGCAATCCCCAACTAATTGGGAGGTTGCTTCGTTGCGAAGTGCGCTCCTCGCAACGACATATATGTTACTTGGAAGTGCGTACGGGAGCGGCGCGTTTGACTTCGGCTTCAGCGGCTTCAGCGACGAGGGATTCAAGCGCTTCGCCTTTCTTGAAGCGGTCAAAACGAGCCTGCGTGCCAGATGCTTTGAACACCTGAGCCACAGACTCGGTCGGCAGAGCGCCGTTCTTCATCCAATGGAAAACGCGGTCTTCCTTGATGTGAATGGTGGCGGGATTGGTGCGGGGATTGTACACACCCAAAATTTCCAAAAAGCGGCCATCGCGGGGGGCTTCCTTATCCGCAGCGATGATGCGGTACGTGGGTTGGCCTTTGAGACCAATACGACGTAAACGAATTCTTACCATTTTATACTTACTCCTTAAGATTAGTTTATGTCTCAGACAGGCGAGAGAGAGTTGTGTGCAAGGTACACACGGGTTCGCGGGCTGAAATCACAGGAAGGTATTTTACCAGAGAAAAAGAAAATTGCAATTTCAAGGTTAGAGAGCTTATAATCTGTATATAGTCAGTTATGCAACACGTAGCAGTATAACAACATCCAATATAGGAATGTTATACTGCACACTGTTGTATAACACATTCAGGAGTGAAGATGGAATGGGAAATTAGAATACACAATGAGGAAAATTACATAGAAGTAATCACTAAAGGAGTTGCTGATAAAGATAGCTCATTAAATATGGCGAAAACAATAAAAGAGACAATGCAACAGCATAGAATTACCAAGGCATTAATTGATCATCGCAATATTGAAGGTGTCTCTGGAGAAATAATAGAAATCTATGATCGCCCAAAGCTACTCAGAATAATAGGGCTTATTTTGGGTGTAAAAATAGCAGAAATCATTAAACCAGTCCATATGAAGCATTTTAGTTTTTTTGAGACTGTATGTATTAATCAAGGATTTAGAATATCAATTTTTCAAGAAAATTTACCAGCATTGGAATGGCTTCTAAAATAAGAAACCAAGAATTCATTCAATGCAATATCTGCCAGACAAAGCATGGGCTAGGCAGACGAAATTCGTCGCAATTTTTGAGCATTTTTCTGACTTCGAGCCGCTTCGCGTCCTACCACAAGCAGAGTCCACGCCAATAGTAGTATGTCAACCAATTAGATTAATCAAGGCAACTCATGAGCATCATTATTGGTAACAGAGAAATCCTTCTTGGTGAAATCCTCGATCTTGTCGCGGAAAAATTCAATGGTCACGAAAAATTACCGTCTTATGGCGGGTGGCCGAATTATCGTTTTGTGGATACTTCGATCTTTGACATTCCAGCTTTGGTTACAGAAATAAGAGCCCCGTTCCACGACAGGCAGATCACACAGCAGACATTTGAATTATCCTTAACTTCCGATTCTGCGAAGAATCTACAGAAAGACTATCTCGGAAAGATCGGCAGTTTTATCGGAGATCCCATCGAGGTAAAAGAATTTGATGTTTCAACGGCGTTCCAAGTCAGCTTGACTGCAAGATGGCTTGTGGAGGATATATCCATCACTTTATCCATTTATGGGGGAAGCCGAATCATCCATCATGGAATCTCGACGGCGGGTCTTTTCTTCCATATCACAAATGAAATAGAGATCGCCAAACCCTACGTAAAAACTCTGGAAGCCATGGAAAGATCATTTTGGGCAGAGGTTAATCATTTCAGCATAATTCAAAGCGTACAAATCAATCATAGAATACGACCCTATTGTTTACCCAATTACGCTTCGAAAAATCCTGAGTCCATCTATGACGATCCACTTCTAAGAAGGGCGCAAAAGGCTTTATATAAAAAGTCCCTGCTGGATACGCCATATTTTATTTTGGAAGGCATGACCGAAAACACAATACGAGTGTGGACAAACAATGGAAGATTTTTTGTTTCAACCCTGTTTGACACGGCGGAATTTGGGGGGAAAGATGATCAAATTGAAATTCACGACTTATTGCCAGCCAAGGGAAGCGGACAACTCTCGATCAACATAAATGACCTGTCTCTAAGCGATTCGCATGGTTCGAAGGGATTGAATGCTCTAATCAGCACTATCGAGACGATCACAAAGAAGAAATATCCTATTTATCAGGATTATGACAGCTAAATAAAGTGGTTACTCCGAAATCTCTTTCCTCACCACAGGCGCGACCTTCGTGCCAAGCAACTCAACCGCGCGCATCATCTTGGCGTGCGGAATTGTCCCAATGCCCAATTGAATTAAGAATCTTTGATGATTAAATATCTTATGTTGAAATAGGATCTTCTCTATAACTTCATCGGGGGTGCCTACAAAGTCCGAACCGCGCAGAGAGCGTGAACCTTCAAATTGCTGGCGTGTGATCCCAGTCCAGCCGCGTTCCTTTCCAATTTTGTTCATCATCATTTGAAACGAGGGGAAATAATCGTCAGCGGCTTGTTTTGAGTCATCGCCGATGAATCCGTGTGAGTTGATGCTGAGCTGAATATCTGTCGGGTTGTGTCCTGCCTCTTCAGCGGAAGCCCGATACAGGTCCGTGAGAGGCGCGAAACGTTCAGGCATGCCGCCGATAATTGCGAGCGCCATCGGCAGTCCCAACTTCCCAGCACGGACAACAGATTCAGGCGTGCCGCCCACCGCGATCCAAACTGGCATTTTCTCCTGATGCGGGCGGGGATAGACTCCCTGCTCAAACAAGGCGGGACGATGTTTGCCAGCCCATGTCACGATCTCGGATTCGCGCAGTTTCAGAAGCAAGTCCAATTTTTCGGTAAATAATTCGTTGTAGTCGTTCAGGTCATAGCCAAATAAAGGAAATGACTCAATGAATGAACCACGTCCCGCCATGATCTCGGCGCGGCCTTTGGAAAGCAAATCCAGCGTGGCGAAATCCTGAAAGACGCGTACGGGGTCATCGGAACTTAGCACAGTTACGGCTGTGCTTAAACGAATGCTCTTTGTCTTTGCGGCGGCAGCAGCCAAAATGGTGACTGGCGATGAGGAAATAAAATCGGGGCGGTGATGTTCGCCGAGGCCAAAGACATCGAGGCCAACCTGGTCAGCGAGTTCGATGGTCTCCATCAGGTTGCTCATCCGTTCGGTGGGACTGAGCATCTGTCCCGTAGCTGGATCGGGAGTCAATTCCACAAAAGAGTAAATTCCAATTTCAAAAGGGCGTTTGATTTCTGTCATTAAGGATTCCTGTTTTCATTCAGTAAGTTTATAGAGATTGCGTAAAAAGTATTAATTCACCACAGACAAAATGGATAAACACTGATTGGTAGATAAATTCCTAAAAATGCTTTTTCAACATTTTATCTGTGGTTGAGAAAAAGACTTCAGACACACACCCAAGACAACTCAACCCCCATAAAAATTACAGGGACACTTGCGTGTCCCTGCTGCTTATCCGAACATCCTACCCAAACCCTTGCCGCCAGTCTTTTGGATCATCTTCATCATCTTCTGTGCCTCGCGGAATTGCTTGATCAGGCGGTTGACATCCTGCACTTCCATTCCGCAGCCAGCGGCGATGCGCCTTCTGCGGGAGGCGTTCAGCAGGTCGGGGTCACGCCGCTCTTTGACTGTCATGGAATTGATAATGGCTTCCGATTGTTTAAATGAACTTTCCATCACTGCCGGGTCAATGCCGCGCGCGGCCTGTCCCATTTGACCGGGCAGCATTTCCATGAGCTGTGCGAGCGGTCCCATCTTTTTCATTTGTTTCATTTGGTCGAGCCAATCCTCCAGCGAGAACTGCCCCTTCATCATTTTCTGCGCCTGCCGCGCCTGCGCGTCCATATCCTGGCCTTCATAGGCGGCTTCGGCTTTCTCGATCAGACCGATCATATCGCCCATGCCCAAAATGCGGGAGGACAGACGCGATGGATCATAGGTTTCAAGCGCGTCGAGTTTTTCACCTGTACCGATAAACTTGATCGGGATACCCGTCACCGAGCGGATGGAGATGGCAGCGCCGCCGCGCGAGTCGCCGTCCATTTTGGTGAGGATCAGACCCGTCAGGTTGATTGCGTCTTTGAATCCCTGCGCGATATTCAACGCCTCCTGACCGATCATGGAATCGACCACCAGCAGGATGTCGATCGGATTGACATTCGCGGCGATGGCCTTTAACTCATCCATCAGACCCGCGTCCAACTGCGACCGACCGGCTGTATCAATGATCACCAGACCGAATCCACCCTTTTCAGCCTTATCCACGGCGCGCTTTGCGAGCTGCGGCGGAGTGAGCGACAAGTCGGTTTCGACTTCAACATCCAGCCGTTCGCCAAGTTGCTGCAACTGCTTAATGGCGGCGGGACGATACGGGTCACCCGCCACCAACAGAACGCGCTCGCCTTTTGCCTTCATCAAACGCGCAAGTTTTCCAGAGGCGGTTGTTTTACCAGCGCCCTGCAAACCAACCATCATGATGACGCGCGGTTTCGGGCCTGTGAGATTTAATCCAACGGGCTCGCCAAGCGACGCGATCAATTCATCGTTGACGATCTTGATGACCTGTTGACCGGGGTTCAGCGCCTTCGAGACTTCTGCGCCAACGGCACGTTCACGCACGCGCGCGATGAAAGTTTTAACCACGCTAAAATGCACATCCGCCTCAAGCAAGGCGAGACGCACTTCGCGCATGGCGGCATCCACGTCCGCTTCGGAGAGTTTTCCGCGGCGGCGAAGGTTATCGAAGATCTGATTTAATCGTCCAGTGAGAGTTTCAAACATAGGTTATGTTATGTCGTTGCGAGGAGGGCGCCCTTCCCGACGAAGCAATCTCCAATTTAATAAGGAGGTTGCTTCGGGCGAAGAACAACCCCGCCCTCGCAACGACATGGTAGCCGATTCCTTTTTAGTGTAGGACAAGCATTTTAGCTTGTAGCAGGTTGAGGGTCAAGTAAGAAGCGCGGTCTGTTAAGAATTTCTTTACACGCAAGGCGAAACTACTTATACTGGCACGTGTTGTGTATCTAATAACAATCCCAGTTTGGAGGAAGTATGTCAACAGAAAAACCAATGGTGAACGACAGGAAAGAGATCTTCGGCTGGGCCATGTACGACTGGGCCAATTCAGCCTTTAGCACAACGATCGGGACAGTTTTTCTTGGACCTTATGTGGCATCCCTGGCACGCACCGCAGCCGAAGCAGCAGGCACAGCCACTGTTTCGTTTTTCGGGATTCCCGTTGCGCCTGATTCATTCCTGCCTTACTGTATTTCATTCTCAGTGGGCATGCAGGTTCTGTTCCTGCCCATTTTAGGGGCGATCGCAGATTACTCGCACATGCGAAAACGCATGATGCAGATCTTCGCAACCATCGGGGCCCTCGCAACCATTTTGATGTTCATGATCACGGGCGGATTGTGGTGGCTGGGCGGCGTGCTTTTCATTGTCGCCAACCTCGCCTTTGGCGCGGCAATGGTCTTCTACAACGCCTATCTGCCCGACATTGCCAGTGAGGATGAACGGGATCGAGTCTCATCGTACGGCTGGGCAATGGGATATTTGGGCGGCGGCGTCCTGCTCGCGCTCAACCTGGCATTCTTCACGTTCAGCGAAGACCTTGGCGTGCCCGGTGATCTGGCGGTCCGCATCAACCTTGCTTCGGCGGGTATCTGGTGGCTGGGATTTTCATTCATCACATGGGGCAGGTTACGCTCTCGCCGTGCCGCGCGCCAACTCCCCACTGGCGAAACTTACGTCAGCATTGGCTTCAAGCAACTACGCAAGACCGTTGGTGAAGTAAAGCATTTCCCCGAAACATTGAAATTCCTGATCGCCTACTTTTTATACAACGACGGCATCCAGACGGTGATCGCTGTCGCCTCGACATTTGCCGCCGCGCCTCTGATTCAGGGCGGGCTGGAACTTGAACAATCAACATTGATCGCCGTTATTTTGATGATCCAATTCGTGGCGTTCTTCGGAGCATTATTTTGGGGCAAACTTGCCGGCTGGATCGGCGCGAAGCAATCTGTGGTCGTCAGTTTGGTGATCTGGTCAGGCGTGGTCATTTATGCCTACGGCGGATTGAAAGGTCCGACCGCAACCGCGCAGTTCTTCGTTCTCGGCATTTTCATTGCCCTAGTCATGGGCGGATCGCAAGCCATCAGCCGCAGTCTGTTCGCGCAGATGATCCCAAACGGCAAGGAAGCGGAATTCTTCTCATTCTATGAGATCAGTGAACGCGGCACATCCTGGATCGGACCATTGGTGTTCGGTCTCGCCAACCAGATGTTCGGGAATTTGCGCTACGCCATTCTCTCCCTGATCTTCTTCTTCATCGCAGGTCTGATCTTGCTGCCATTCGTGAACGTCACCAAAGCCATCACTGACGCTAAAAAATATGATGGGAGTCAAACAGGATAATTACAAACGCTTTACATTTTTCCACAAGTGTATGGGCATGTCATATAATGCCCATACACTTGTTTTTTTAATTGGACCACTTCGCATACAAACCAAAGCATGGGTCAAGAGAGATGATATGAGCGAGAATCAAACAGGCCGATCGACCGAGTTGTTGATTGAAAAACTAGACAAGGATTTCTCAGATCATTTTATCGAAGCCGTAATTGAAAATAACCCGGATGTCATCCTAATCATGGATGAAGCGGGCCTGATCCTTTATTCAAACAAACGCTGCGCGGATCTGCTTGGGTATACAAAACTAGAATTAACCGGGAAGAGCGTTGAGACGCTCCTGCCCGCAGAATACGTCCATGCTCATGTCTCCAAGCGACGAGATTATCATAAATCGCCATCGGTCAGGGCGATGGGGCACGGAGCGATATTCAACGCCCTCCATAAATCTGGAGCAAAAATTCCGGTTCACATTGCGCTAAGTCCATTACCTGGCCAGGGAAGACTGGTACAGGCTGTCATGCGTGACGCCATGCCGATCTTTACAACCCAACAAAACATGCGTTTACAGAGTATCGCGATGCAGGCTGCCGTCAATGGAATCGTCATTACAGACACAAAAGGGATCATTCAATGGGTCAATCCAGCAGTCACAGTTATGACAGGATACTCCAGCGAAGAATTGACAGGTAGAGACCCCAGCATTTTGAAGTCCGGCCACCACGACCCGGTTTTTTATAGAAATTTATGGGAAACCGTATTGAGCGGTAAGCACTGGTCTGGCGAGATCATCAATCGCCGTAAAAACGGCTCGATCTATTATGAGGAGCAACGCATTGCACCTGTGCGAAATGATGACGGTCAAATCACGCATTTGATCGCCATCAAGCAGGATATAACCACCCGCAGGGAGGCAGAGATCCAATTACACCAAACCAACCTGCTCCTGCAAAGCCAACTTTCTGAATCTGAACGCCTTGCTGACCTATTGAATCAAGCAAATCATCAACTTGAAATTAAGATACAGGAACGATCTGCTGAACTTGCCAAAGCGAACGAACAATTAAAAGAAGTTGATAATTTGAAATCAGCGTTTATAGGCGTCATCTCCCACGAGCTGCGGACTCCGTTTACAAGCATCCTGGCATCCATCAACCTTCTCGAAGCCGAAGGATTTGAAAATCTGCGGCCAGATCAAAAGGAGCTATTGGGCATACTAGGTGAAAGCATACGGTCATCCTATTCAATGATCGAAAATCTGGTAAATTACGCCTCCTTTGTGCGCAAACAGGGTGTGCTAAACCGGAATCATGCCGATATTTCCAGTGTTGCAAATAGAATACTCTTTACGTTCAAAGGCAAGGCGGAACGTAAAAATATCGTGTTTGAAATTAAGTCTCCAAAAAATACTCAGACGGTTCTTTGTGATGAAGAGCGCGTGTATGAAGCCCTTCGTGAACTGGTGGATAATGCCATTAAGTTCACGGTGGACGGAGGCAAAGTTACGCTGAATTACTGGATCGCCGAAAACTTTCTGCATTTCTCTGTCGAGGATACAGGGCGGGGCATCCCGTCTGATAAATTGAACATGCTTTGGGAAAGTTTCACTCAAATGGCAGATCCCCTGCGGCGAGGCAATGAAGGCCTTGGATTGGGACTGGCGCTTGTGGAGCACATTGTCCGCGCTCACCGTGGAGAAGTATTTGCCACCAGCCAGGTGGGCATGGGAAGCAATTTTGGATTTCGTATTCCCCTGGAATAACGGATCTCTTGCAAAAGTCCACGGGCAATCAGCACAGGGGCAGCGAGTTTTGCGAACTTCGCACCGTTCGTGGTGAATTTAGCTCTTTTGCCATTGTGACTGTGGAGCTGTCAGATAAATTTTTTCTTTTTTAAAATGAACATCGGGGGTAATTTAAACTTCGGCGCACGGTCACTGGACCAGGGCGCTTGCGGAGCCATCACCAAAGTACATAACACAAGCAGGACCCTATCATAATTAACGCGCCAGCCCGCAAAATCTTTCCAGGCTTGATCACGGTCAAGTTTGAGCGGCACGCCAGCTTTATCCAATCTGTCTAATAGTTCATCAAACTCTTCACGGCGAATGCTGATCGGATCTGTAGGATACTGCGGGTTTTTGGGATTAGGCAAATCAAAATAATCTGCAATACGCCGCAATGCAAGATATCCCGCGCGGATGCTCAGTGAAGCAGAAGCGTCCGCGGGAATATCCACAGCGGACTGCGTGATCGAAGCGGCGTCCAATACCGCGCCGGCAGCGGTGACCCACGAGTTATCAGAACGCGGGGAACGAAAGAAGACGAGAGCGGGCAGCGTGGTGTGACTTTCCTCTATATCCGCGAACCAGGTCTCCCAAGTCTTCCAGTAATCACTGAGTTTATCCAACCCATGAATACGGTTAAACCGCAAAAGCATTTCAAGCGCCGAGGGCGGATTCCCAGCGCGCACCTCCAGCATGCTGACGGCCTGTTCGCGCCGTGAAAACGCGGCGTACATAGTCGGCAAATAGGCCATTAACAACGCCACCATGATCAGCCCAATTAGCGCTTCTGAGAAAGACAAAATGGTCACGATCGGAACATCCGATGTCGCAAAGCCAAGGGTTAACAACGATGAACCGCTATATCGAATATCCGCAAACCAATCCCCGACCCCAAGCGACCAATACATGGCCGCATACCCAAGCATGATCAATGCGTACCAGGCAGGCACCAGCATGATCAAACTTATCGGGGAATAATATGCCATGATCCGGTCACGCTGCTCATATGAGCCGGTAAATTTGAGAATGAACTCAAAAATATGGCGCATCATGCCAAAGACGATTCGATTTAATTGACTACGCGCTGCACGGGTTAATACAAACGTGGATAGTGCCGAAAAGATCGTCATCGCCACCGCACTAAACCCAACAAGAAAAACCAAAACCTTGATCAGAAAGTCCATAGACAGCGATTATAAAGGAAGGAACAAAAAAACTGTCCATCATTCCGATGGACAGTTTTGGTTATTGCAAATATTCATTAAGCGTGCTTCTAAACTCATCTTCCGAAATGAAGCCAATCAGTTTTTTCAAAACCTTGCCGTCAGCGTCCACAATATAAAATTCCGGCTGATAGGCAAAACCAAGCTCGCGTTGAAATGTATCCGTGTTGGGGTCGTCGGCATCAAGATAAGAGAACTTAACTCTGCCAGAGTATTCCGCTTCAAGCCCATGAACCATGGGCGCCATTGATCGGCAGGTACCTCAGGTGAAGCGGAAGAATTCGACCAGTTGCAATTGACCGGATGCCAGGCTCACTGTAGCGGGATCGGTGGCTTCGAGATTCGGTCCACGTGACGTGGGAACAGCGGCTGCCACGGGCGCCTCATTCGTGGCTAGCGGCTGTATGATACTTTCAGGGGTTTGGGTGGCAGCAGCCGCTTGAGGCGGATCTATCTGAGGCTGTGCGGTTGGCGGAAGCGCTTTCGGGGCGCAAGATGCCAGTAAAACAGCGACCATGCCAAGGATTGGGATGTAGATGCGGGGCTTCATTTTTTCTCCTTATTTTTATGCAAGACAAGTTCAGTTGAACAATTCTTACCAGCACTGTCCTAATTGCATTTCTTTGACTGTTATAAAATCCTACGCTATACTAAGTATTAAGATTGATACTATTTATATCATCACAGATTGTTGGAGGATCCAAATGGCAGATTTTAAGCTCACATATGCAACCATGTTCAACCCACCAGAAGAACTTCATAGCGGCTTCGACAAAGCTGTTGAAAAAATCAAGAATAATATGGGGCAGGAATATGGCATGTTTATCGACGGCAAAGAAGTTTTTGCTGATGATAAATTTGACGACCGCTCTCCCGTCAACACCGACTGGGTGCTGGCGAAAATGCAGAAGGGCAATGCCAAGCATGCCCAACTGGCATTGGCAGCCGCTCGCAAGGCATTCCCCATGTGGAGCCACACCCCCTGGCAGAAACGCGTGGAATATCTTCGCAAGGCGGCTTCTCTGATCGAAGAGCGCATTTTCGATCTTGGGGCTGCAATGGCGCTGGAAGTCGGCAAGAATCGCATGGAGTCTTTGGGCGACGTTCAGGAGACTGCCGACCTTATTTATTATTCCTGCTATCAAATGGAAAAGAACGAAGGCTATATTGTGGAGATGGGCAAAGACCCGCTCGTTGGGTATGAAGCCCGTAACGTGTCGGTGCTTCGCCCGTACGGCGTATGGCTTGTGGTGTCACCATTCAACTTCCCGCATGCATTGACAGGCGGCCCTTCCGGCGCGGCACTCGCGGCTGGCAACACGCTTGTGATCAAACCCGCCACCGACACAGCCTGGATCGTGCGCCTGCTGGTGGATTGTTTCCGCGACGCCGGTATCCCTGATGGAGTGGTGAATTTTGTAACCGGCCCCGGCTCCACGCTGGGGCAAGCGCTGGTTGACAGCCCCGAAGTGGACGGCGTGACATTCACGGGTTCCTTCGATGTGGGTATGAAGATGTTCCAGGATTTCGGAAAACGCAACTATGTCCGCCCGATCATTTTAGAACTCGGCGGCAAGAACCCTGTTATTGTTTCGAAGGATGCGGACCTTGAACGCGCCACAATCGGAATCCTGCGCTCGGCATTTGGTCTGCAGGGACAGAAATGCTCAGCCGCTTCACGCGTGATCGTGCATGAAGCTGTTTACGATGACCTGGTCGGCCGTTTGAAAGACGCCACCTCCAAATTGGTCATTGGTGATCCGACTGAGCGGGGCACATACACCGGGCCGGTGATCAACGCTTCATCTTATAAAGAATTCAAGGATTTCTGTGAAGAGATCAATCAGGGTGGCGGCACATTCCTGACCGGCGGCAATGTCAAATCCGGCGGCATGTATGATAAGGGATACTTCTGCGAACCGACCTTTGTCACAGACCTGCCCTTCACACACCGTTTATGGAAACATGAAATGTTCCTGCCGATCACAACCATTGGCAAAGTCAAAGACCTGGACGAGGCTATGAGAATCGCCAATGACGTAAATTATGGTCTCACCGCTGGCTTCTACGGCTCTCCCGAAGAAACTGACTGGTTCTTCGATCATATCGAAGCAGGCGTGACCTATGCGAATCGTCCGCAAGGCGCAACCACCGGCGCGTGGCCTGGTTTCCAACCCTTCGGCGGCTGGAAAGGCTCTGGCTCCAGCGGCAAGAACGCGGGCGGACATTACTATCTTCCGCTGTACATGCACGAACAGATCCGCACACTTGTAAAGTAAGATCACAATTCTTGTAGTTATGTTGTCCCTTTTTCTAAAAAGAAAAAGGGACAATGTTTTTAGGAATATGGTTATGCCGTGGAATCCAGCCCAATATCATAAATTCCAATCAGAACGCTCTGCTCCATTTTTTGACCTCTTAAACCTTGTGGAGATTCGTCCACAGCTCAAAGTAATTGACCTGGGATGCGGCACAGGGGAACTAACCCGCATTCTGGCAGACGCGTTACCTGAAAGCACTGTGACCGGGTTGGATTCCTCCCTCCAAATGCTGGATAAAGCCGCATCCCACGCCAGTGAGAACCTGCGATTTGAACAAGGAAACTTATCCGAACTGACCGGGAATTGGGACCTTATCTTCAGCAATGCCGCGATTCAATGGTGTGAAGATCATGAAAAGTTGATCCCCAGATATTTTTTCAAAATTAGATCATGGCGGGCAATTATGCATCCAGATCCCATCAAACCACAATCATATTTCACACATGCTTATCCGCGAGACTGTTAGAGAATCTCCATTTAACAGGATATTAAACGGCTTTGAAAGAATTTCGCCCGTTCTGTCCATCGACGAATATACAAGAATACTATTTGCACTTGGAGCAAAAAATATTCTTGTCTTTGAAAAAATATATCCGCATGTTTTGGAAAATTCAGACGCAGTGATCGAGTGGATATCCGGCACAGCGCTTGTCCCCTATTTTGAAAGACTTGGAAAACATAAACCTGAATTCCTTGATGTGCTGCGCAGGAAAATGAACAATGCCCTGCCTGAAAGTCCGTTGCTGTACCCTTTCCGCAGGATTTTATTTTCAGGCCTGAAGCCATAGGTAGTGTAACGAAATACTCTCTTCTTGATTCGTAAAAAGGCTCACTTGTCTACCTTTCCGTTCCAAAGGTAAAATAAGCCCATGGAAAATGATGGAGATCCTATTATCGTGCGGGTGGGAACTTTCTTCCTGGTGATGGGAGCGGGCGTTTTTCTGCTCTTCGTCACATCTGACCTGGCAGACAATGTAGACTTTGATTATCTTTTCATATCCATGCTGCTCTTTTTTATCGGCTGGTATTTTCGGCGCGGCAAAGCCCCGCCGCCCTCGGCTGGACGATTTTCTTTAGTCCATAAAACCCGCGAAGATGCCAGAAAAAGAAAAGAAGAAAAACTGAAAGCCAAACAGGATGCAAAGAAAAAATAATATGTCAAAACTCATCTCACTCAAGAAAGCAATCGCAGAATTCGTGAACGATGGCGATATTGTCTACGCCGCGGGGTTCACACATCTCATCCCGTTCGCAGCGGGACACGAGATCATTCGTCAGGGCAGAAAAAACCTCACCCTCGCCCGCGCCACCCCAGACCTGATCTATGATCAAATGGTCGCGGCGGGATGTGCAAAAAAAGTCATCTTCTCGTATATGGGGAATCCCGGTGTCGGATCATTACGGATTGTCCGCTCTGCGATAGAAAAAGGCGAACTGGAATGGGAAGAGTATTCACATTTCGGAATGATCACTCGTTTGCAAGCCGGCGCATCGGGGCTGCCATTTTTACCGATGAATCAAACTGGCGCAACCAGCCTTGAGCAATCCAACCCGCTCATCAAACGCATCCCCGACCCTTATGGCGGCAAGGATGTGATCGTTGTGCCGGCCTTGAATCCAGATGTAGCGATCGTTCATGTTCAGCGCGCAGACAAGAACGGGAACGCGCATTTGTGGGGCATCATCGGTGAACAAAAAGAAGCCGCCTTCGCCGCGAAGAAAGTCATCCTCACCACCGAAGAGATCGTGGACGAATCAGTTATCAGGTCCGACCCGAACCGCACCATGATCCCCGCGAATATTGTGGACGCGGTATGTCACGTCCCATACGCCAGCCACCCATCTTATTCTCAAGGCTATTATGACCGCGACAATGAGTTCTATCTCGCGTGGGATAAGATCAGCGAATCACCCGAGTCTGTCAAAGCCTATCTTGACGAATGGGTCTATGGGGTCAAAGATAGAAACCAGTATTGGGAAAAGCTTGGAGCAAAGACTCACAAACGCCTGAAAGTAAAAGCAAAGTACAGCGAAAAAATTAATTACGGGAAGTATTAAACAAGTAGACAGGTAAACACGTTTGATGAATATTCCACAATTTGATTATGGCGGCAATGGCGTACCGCTGCATTTTCTACACGCCAATGGTTACCCGCCCGAATGCTACCAGCCGCTGCTTGAACTTTTACAAACTCAATATCACATATTTGGAATGAAACTCCGTCCGCTTTGGGATGATGCGAGAATCGAAGAAATTAATGACTGGCATCCATTCTCCGACGACCTGCAACGCTTCCTAACTACGGGCGGGCTTGCTCCAGCCATTGGAGTGGGCCATTCCATCGGAGGCATTGTCACCCTGCGCACAGCCCTGCGGGACCCAGGCAGGTTTCGCGCATTGGTTTTACTTGACCCCGTGCTGTTCATGCCTGCATTTTTAGTGGGATGGAACCTTGTCCGCGCGATCGGGCTTGGAGAAAAGATCCACCCATTAATTGCAGGCGCAAAAAGGCGACGAAGAACATTTGACGATCTTGAAAGTGTTTTTCGCAGTTATCGTTCACGCAATGTTTTCAAGTATATGAGTGATGAAAATTTACGCATATATATTGAAGGTATCACCGTTCAAAGGCCGGATGGCGGCTACGAATTGGTGTATTCACCGGAATGGGAAGCCCATATCTATCTGACAGGTCTGCGCGATTTTGATCTGTGGCGTGACCTGCCCAATCTTAAAATACCCACGCTTATCATCCGCGGCGCCGAGACAGATACTTTTTTGGAAAGAAATGCAAACCTGGTAAAGAAGAAAAATCAAAAAATAAAGATCGTAACTTTGGAAAGATCCACACACCTCCTGCCGCTCGAACATCCGCGGGAAGTTTTTGAAATCATGCAATCGTTCTTGAAGGAGAATCTATGACCGAAATTAAATATTCAGCCGCAGAGTTGATGATCGTCAATGCCGCGCGCCTATTGAAAGATGGCGATGTTGTCTTTGTGGGCGTAGGCCAACCCAACCTGGCCTGCAACCTCGCCAAACGGACTCATGCGCCAAACCTGGTGATGATCTACGAAGCCGGCGTGATTGGCGCGGAACCTGAACGCCTGCCCTTGTCCATTGGTGATCCAACCCTCGTCAGCGGATCATTATCCGTTGTGAGCATGTACGATATTTTCGCCAACTACCTGCAACGCGGCAACGTGGATGTGGGTTTCATGGGCGGCGCGCAGATTGACAAGCACGGCAACATCAACGCCACTGTGATTGGTCCTTATGAACATCCAAAGGTGCGCCTGCCCGGCTCAGGCGGTTCGCAGGAGATCGCCGCGTGGGCAAACCGCTGTTACATCATGACGCCGCACCAGAAGCGCCGCTTCCCCGAAAAAGTGGAATTCATGACCTCGGCCGGCTTCATTGGCGGGAAAGGCGATCGTGAAAACGCAGGCTTGCGCGGCGGCGGCATGGTCGGTGTGGTAACCGATATCGGCATGCTCGAACCCGATGAGAACGGCGAAATGATCCTCACTGCGCTGCATCCCGGTAAAACGGTCGAGGAAGCCAAAGCCAATACCGGTTGGGATCTGAAGGTCGCGGAACAAGTTAGAGTGACCGCACCAATTACAAAAAAAGAATTGAAAATTTTACGCGAAGAGTTGGATCCGACTGGAATCTACCTAAAAAGCGCAGCTTAATCTGAAACGACCCATGTCAATTTAATAACAATTTATCGGTTCACAGGAGAGTCAAATGGAGAACGAACGCTTCAAATCCAATACAGCTGTCTTGGTAGCATTTGTAACGGTCTTGGGAGCCATCGCCGCATGTCTGGCAACAAGCGCGGCCTCCAGTGCGGCAAATGCAGATTTCAACGGCTTGAATGCCGCCATCAGCGCTCAAAAAGCGGAGATCATTAATGAGATCTACGCATACGAGCATTTTCGCGCCTTTACCGATTACTCCCGTTATCTTGAACTTGGGAATTTGCTTTACGATCCAAATGCAAGCGAAGAAATAGATGCTGAAAATGGAGTCATGCAAAGGGAAGTTTGGGGCGTGGCAAGCGGAATCAGGTCAACGTTCTTCCAGTCCCGCTATGTTACGGTGGACGGAATCTACGATCTGCAGCGTGAATTGGATGAAGCTCTGGCAGAGGATTCTCAAAAAGAAGATCTAAATCCCAACCCTCATTTCAGCGAATCAGACCGAATGCACAGGCGCTCTTCCTTCCTGACAGCGGACATGATCGTGCTGGCAATTTCCTTTTGGTTCCTGCAGCTCGCACAAGTCACAGAGAAGCGCATTAAATACTTTTGGGTGGTCATCGGAATCCTGCTCGGGCTCGCTGGTATTCTAGGTATGCTGATCGGGAGATTTTTAATATGAGCACCGAACAGCAACAAAAAAGCAATGAGCGCTTCGAGAAAATGATCACCATGATGATCGCCACTGTGGCGATCTGGGTCGCGATCACCGTATACTTTCAAAACTACGCCTCTAATATTTCTGAGCAAGCCCGCCGCCGCGCGCAGGAAAATGCCATCGCTGCAACAAAAAAGGAATTGAACGGCACGATCCAATACAGTTATGAGTGGCAGGGAGCGTTCCAAACATGGCGCGAGATCGGCTGGCAGATCACAGCCGCCGAACAGGAGGGCGATACGGCCTCTGTGGAGCGGTATGCAAAATTACAGGAACGGATGACCGCCCTGAGCGAAATGCTCGGTCCCAATTATTTCGATCCAACCATCGGGTGGCCTGACACGAACAAATTTGAAGCAGATACTTATCTTGTAGAGTCGACCCGCCTTAATGAGATCTATTTTGCCGAATCAGAACTTGGTCAAGCCACCGATCAGACCGCGGACAATCTTGTCGTTCAGATCACCCTGCTCACGGTCACACTATCGCTTTACGGTTTGTCCATCACATTAAAAGGCGGGGTGCGCTGGTTGTTCGTCATCATCGGGTCCGGCATCGTAGGGTTCTGTATGTTGTGGCTGAGCTGGTCTCTGATCGAACTTCTCGCGCGTCCGGAAGTCAACACGGCCGCCATCAACGCGTATTCCGAAGGCGTGGGACTTTCCTATCAATTCAAATTTGATGAAGCCATTGCCAAGTTCAACTTTGCGATCGCAGAAAAACCCGATTACGGAAAGGCATACTACCAGCGCGGATTTGCCTATTTTGATAAGAATGACATCACATCCGCCATCAAGGATTTCGAAGCCGCGCGGGAAGCGGGTCTTGAAGATACGAGCACGAACTGGAACCTCGGCTGGGCTTATTACATCAGCGGACAATTCCAGCAGGCGATCGAAGCTGACGAACGGGTATTGACCATTGATCCGAGCGTACTGGGCGTACGCATGAACGAAGCCATCACGTATCTTGCGATGGGAGACCTGGCCAACTCTCAACAACAATATGATGTTCTGATTCGGGAAGCGGAGCGGCAAGTGAACGAAGCGCGGCAAAACAATGCACAGCCTCCCGCCTCTCTCTGGCTTTATATGGACGCAGGCGCCATTGACCTGCAAAACCTGATCGACCAGTTGGATAACAATCCGAAATCATGGACCGAAGCGCCCACTTCCGATCTGATCAGCGCCGATCACGCATCCATTCGCGATTTCGCCTACCAGCAAATGCTGCGGCTAAAAGAGACCACCGTCGCGCTTGAATATACCGGACAAGCGCCAACCTCACAGGAAGTGATACAGGTCGAACCGTTCTTATTTGGGCAGATCACAGGCAGGGACGAGCAGGGATTAATCTCGAATTTTGAAGTCTCACCGGATGCATATTTTCCTTATGGCACGGAATCAGTAACCGTCAAATTTAGATTCAGCGGTCCAGCCCCGCAACAGATCATCTGGAAAGTGTATCTGAACGGCGCAGAAGACCAATCTTTACGAGTCGTTTTCAACGCAGAGCTTAGCAGCGACTCCGCATGGTATCAAACTTTTGGGTACGATTACACCAACGTGTTCATTCTCACGCCCGGCGAATATGTCGTTGAACTATACGCGGATTCCAGGTTGGCACAAATCGGCACATTTTTCGTTGAAGAGTAGTTTTCACCCTACAAATTTCCCCCTTTACGAGAAGCGTTCATCAGGGTATACCAATCCTGATGAACGCTTCTCCCATTCGACACATCCTTTTCGATCTCGGCGGCACACTTATGCATGCTCGCAGAAATTGGCTGCCCGTTCTGGAGCAGGCAGACCAGGCGCTTACGGAAACACTGCGTCAATATGATATTGATCTGGACAGCCGCACTTTCCGCGCTCGATTGCATCAATATTATGAGCAACGCGACAAGGATCTTCAGGAGACCACCTATCACTTCGTTCTACGCGAACTGCTCAAAGAATTGGGATATGCCGAGATCGCCGAATCAATTCTCAGGTCCGCGCTGGACGCGCTGTATTTGATCACGCAGAAAAACTGGGTGTTGGAAGACGATGCCTTGGAGATGATCCACGGGTTAAGATCGAGGAACTATCAACTCGGCATTTTTTCAAACGCAGGCGACGATAAGGATGTGCAGGAACTTGTCGAAGGGTTCGGGATTCGGCCATATTTTGATTTTGTGTTGACATCCGCGGCATGTTTTTACCGCAAGCCCCATCCGCGCACATTCGAAATTGCACTCGCACAATGGAGCATTCCGCCGGAAGAGGCGGCCATGGTCGGCGATAGCCTGATTGCGGATATGGCTGGCGCGAAAAGTTTGAATATGAAAACAATCTGGCTTACACGCCGCGCACATTTTAGCGCAGAGCAAGAAGCGGGGCAGCGTATCGAGCCTGATTTTAGCCTGTCCAACCTCCACGAACTTTTACCCACCCTTGAGCGGATCAACCTAAAATAAAACCAGCGCAGTTCATCCATGCATTGCCGGGGTACAATTTCCAAATGCAAAATAAATTCGTTCCATATATTGCGCTCGCGATCGGCATCAGCGCACTCAGCCTTTCCGCAATGTTCGTACGCTGGGCGGAAGCGCCGGGACCCATCACTGGCTTCTATCGGTTACTGATCTCTACGATCTTTCTCTCCCCAATTTTTATTAGACAACAGAAACAGCTCGAGCCGATCAAAAATAAATATTTAATATTTCCATTATTCGCGGGAATCTTCACCGCATTTGATTTTGCGTTTTGGAATTCGTCTTTAAAATTTACGACTGCGGCCAATGCAACCTTGCTTGGGAACACATCACCTTTATGGGTCGCGTTGTTTGCGCTCTTCTTCCTTCGCGAAAAACTCCGCGGAGTTTTTTGGCTGGGATTGATCCTGGCACTGGCAGGCGCGGCGCTCGTGATGGGCAGCGACTTCCTCAAGCACCCCACCCTTGGTCTCGGCGACCTGATGGCAAGCACCGCCGCAATCTTTTACGCCTCCTATCAACTCACCACCCAGCACGGGCGAAAACATATAGACCCTCTCCGATATACATGGCTGGTTGGCGTGAGCGCCACACTTGGGATGTTCGTAATGAATCTTGTGCTGGGCAACTCTTTCTCAGGTTATCCTCCCCAAACGTGGATCATATTTTTCCTGACCGCCATAGTTTCGCAAATGATCGGCTATCTCGCAATCACCTACGCGCTCGGTCATTTACCAGCCTCAATCGTATCGCCCACACTAATTGGACAACCCATCCTAACCACCATACTTGCCATCCCCATGTTGGGAGAAATCCCAAACACCACACAATGGATAGGCGGCGCAGTAGCGCTTGCCGGTATTTACATCGTCAACCAGTCGCATATGCAAACAAAAGAAGAAATACCCAACGCTTGAAAATTTCAAAGCGCAAATATATACTAAGAGCACATTATTCCAGATCACTATTATAAGGAGATCGACATGCAACTTGACGCTATCCTCGAAGTAGCCATAGGCCTTATCCTAACCTGGCTCATCCTCAGCATGGCAACCAGCCAGATACAAGAAGCGATCATTGAGAGCCTGGGCTGGCGCTCGACGTTTCTTGAACGCCGATTACAGGAAATGTTCCATGATCCCGCCCTTGTAGCGCAGTTCTATAAGCACCCCTTGATCGAGTCTTTATCCGCAAGGACCTTTTGGGGCAGGAAACGAAAACCCAAAGGCATTCCAAACGACATTTTTGCGAGAGCCGCAGTTGATGTTTTCTTAAATGCGGGCAAGGTCGGAAATGACATCCCTGCGGGCACAATGAGTTTGGAAGTTATGAAACAGAGCGTGGTAGACAGCTTCAAATATCTTGATAACTCAAACCAGGTTTTATCCAGAACTGTAAAATATCTTGTCCCCAAGCTCAATCAAGAAACCACTGATGTGGAAAACACATTGGTAAAATATCGTGAAAATGTTGAAACATGGTTTGACACCACTATGAGTCAGGCGACGTTACTATACAGAAAACACGCATCCTTGATTGCATTGGTATTAGGCATTACCCTGGCGTCAGGCTTCAATGTCGACTCACTGGTTATCGTCAATCACCTCTGGCGTGACCCAACCCTGCGGCAGGCAATTGTTGCCCAAGCAGAAAACATAAATCCGGAAGAGAGCTTCAGCGTTACGGGTATTCAAGACCAATTGAATGAATTATCCCTTCCAGTAGGCTGGAATAACGAAACCACTCCGCAAGGTTTTGCAGACTGGCTGCTCAAATTTCTTGGAATAATTCTTTCGGGTCTCGCCGCTTCACTGGGAGCGCCCTTCTGGTTTGATATATTGAACAAATTACTGGGGCTCAAGCCCAATAAAACAGAAAAGGGTTGATCATTTACAGGCCGCTTGAGCGGCCTGTTTTTATTTTCTTGTTGTTATAATCATTCCATGTCTCAAGACCTTTTCGACCATGCCATGAACGAACGCCTGAAAAGCGAAGCCCCACTCGCCGCGCGGATGCGTCCGCGTACTTTGGATGAATATATCGGGCAGGAACACATCGTGGGCGAAGGCAAACTTTTGCGCCGCGCCATCGAAGCGGACAAACTCTTTTCATCCATCATTTTGTGGGGGCCTCCAGGCACAGGCAAGACCACACTCGCGCAAGTCATCGCCAACACCACCAAGAGTCATTTCACCACCATTTCAGCGATCCTAGCAGGCAAAGCGGACTTGCGTGTCGTAATCGACGAGTCACTTGAACGCAGGCGCCTGCACAATATCCGTACGATCCTTTTTGTAGATGAAGTCCACAGATGGAACAAAGCCCAACAGGACGCACTCCTGCCCCACGTTGAAAATGGCACATTCACCCTGATCGGCGCGACCACAGAGAATCCATATTTCGAAGTTATCAAGGCGTTGATCTCCCGTTCGCGCGTTTTCCAACTCCGCAATTTGAATCAAACCGAAACGGGGATTTTGATCGACCGAGCTTTGACCGACAAGGAACGCGGCTATGGGTACAAGCGCATCAACCTTGACCTGGATGCCCGCACCCATTTAATTGAAGTTTCCAGCGGCGACGCACGCAATGCCCTGAATGCAATTGAACTTGCCGTTGAATCCACAGCTCCAGACAAAGACGGCGTGATCCACGTTACTTTGGATGTGGCGCAGGAATCCATTCAACGCCGCGCTGTACTCTACGACAAAGATGGCGATGCTCATTACGACACCATCTCTGCTTTCATCAAATCCGTGCGCGGATCAGACCCCGACGCGGCTTTATACTGGCTCGCAAAAATGATCTACGCTGGCGAAGACCCGAAATTCATTCTACGCAGATTGATTATTTTGGCTGGCGAAGATATTGGCCTCGCTGATCCGATGGGACTTGTCGTGGCAAACTCAGCAGCGCAGGCCTTTGAGTTCATCGGCCTGCCCGAGGGAATTTTTCCCATCGCCGAAGCCACGCTTTACCTTGCCACCGCGCCTAAATCCAACAGTACAGTCGCATATTTCAAAGCGATGAAGAAGATCGAAGAAGAAGGGCAGGTATCAGTCCCGCGCCACCTCGCGGATGGGAATCGCGATGCCGCTGCCACAGGTCAAGGCAAGGATTATGTTTATCCGCACGATGCAGAAGGTCACTTCACGCCGCAGCAATATTTGCCAAAGCGCTTGCTCGGCACATATTTTTATGCGCCATCACAGGAAGGTTATGAATCACAAGTCACGGCAAGGCTTGAAATGTGGCGCGAAGCTCAACGCAAGGCATTGGGAATTGAACGTAGAGAAGATGTTCCTGCAATGAGTGAAGATGAAATCAAAGAGATGAAGAGAAAAATCAAGTAGATCCTCGATGTATTACATAAAACTTTTTTTATTTTTACTCCCATATTTTTTGACTGGAGTATCGGTTTCTATCATTGCGATTTTGATTGAAAAGGCAATGATTTACGCAGGATGGACTCCGGGAAATCCAGTGCTTACATTTTGTTTTACCTTCATATCGACGTTTCTTTTCCAGTTTGCAAAATTTCCCGGACCCATATCTATTGATTTGTATATGATTGGCGGTTTGTTTATCGGAGTTTTTGGATCAAATCGATTGGAGTTATCCACCACCATGCAAAAAGGAAGATGGTGGTGGAAATCAAAAAGCAAAGAACAGAAATAAGATCATTTCAATAAAATTTATTCAAGGAAAATCATACATGCCCTTATTATTGCTCATCCGTCACGGCGAAAACGAATATGTCAAAACAGGCAAGATGGCTGGAAGACTGCCCGGGGTTCACTTAAACGAAAAGGGACAGAAGCAGGCCCAGACGTTGGGAGATGCGCTCAAAGACGTGCCGATCAAAGCCATTTATTCAAGTCCGCTTGAGAGGGCGATAGAAACTGCCGCACCGATCGCATCCGCGCGAAAATTGCAGATCATTCAGGAACCCGACCTAATGGATGCGGACATCGGCAAATGGCAGGGCAGGTCATGGAGAGTTTTGAGCCTGACAAAAGTTTGGAAGATCGTGCAACATGCCCCCTCCCGTTTTCGTTTTCCTGAAGGTGAGTCCTTTCCAGAAATTCAAACCCGAATTTCAAACGTGCTTGAAAGTATTATCAAGAAACACAACAAGCCGCACGATATTGTGGCGGTTGTCTTTCACGCTGACCCGATCAAACTGGCAGTGTCACATTTCCTTGGTCTGCCGCTCGATAATTTTCAACGCCTGAGTTGTGATACGGGCTCGTTAACCGCAATCCACGCTGGCGATTCTGGCGCGAATTTAATTAAACTAAATCAGCGTCCGCCATTTGAGTTTCTTCCTAAAGACAAAAAGAAATAACAGCGATCAAGAAAATTTATATCTAAACCATACGTATGCGAGGATTTTACGGAAAGTTTTATCAATTCAATCTGGATGTAATATATTGGCAGCAGTTTTTTATTGTTAGATGAGGTTTAATGATATGACAAATTTACCTTCAGGGACTGTTACATTCCTCTTTACTGACATCGAAGGAAGTACAAAAATTGCGCAGCAATATCCAAATGATATGCCAGTCCTGCTTGCGCGACATAACCAAATCCTAAATCAAGCCATAAAAGCGCATAACGGATCTGTCTTTCAAATTGTCGGCGATTCGTTCAGCGCGGCATTTCATAATGCAATTGATGGATTGAATGCCGTCTTAGCAGCTCAGCACGCATTGCATACAGAAACCTGGGGCGAGACAGGTGCGATTAAAGTCCGCATGGGATTGCACACAGGCACCGCTGAATTATTATCCGATGGCAAGTACGATGATTACGCTACCATCGCATCCACGCAGCGCGTAATGTCGGCCGCGCATGGTGAACAGACTCTCCTCACACAAACGTCAATGCTCCCGACCTGCCGCAAAACTTCCCCGCCATCAAATCGCTTGATACCCAGCCTAACAATCTCTCTGCTCAACTCACTTCCTTCATCGGTCGTGAAAAAGAAATCGCTGAGATCAAAGCGGTGCTCAATTCAGCGCGTCTTGTAACTCTCACAGGTTCAGGCGGCACGGGCAAGACTCGTCTCTCCATCGAAGTCGGTCTGCAATTGCTCCCGATTTTTTCCAACGGTGTGTGGATGATTGAGCTGGCCCCGCTTTCTGATCCTGCGCAAATTATCCCCGCGCTGGCGCACGCGTTTGGTTTGCAGGAACTGCCGTTCAACCCGCTGGCGAATCTCGTCACCGATTATCTGCGCGATAAAAAACTCCTGCTCATTCTCGATAATTGCGAGCATCTCATCGCCGCCTGCGCAAAACTCGCGGATGATCTCCTGCGTCGATGCGCGGGACTCAAAATCCTTGCCAGCAGTCGCGAAGCATTGGGTATCACGGGCGAAGTTGCTTATCGGACTCCCTCGCTTGCGGATACCGAATCAACCAGCCTTTTCGTGGAACGCGCCCGCGCCGCCAACTCAAAATTTTCCATCACCGATACAAACGCCTCCTCCGTCGCCCAGATCTGCAACCGTCTCGATGGCATTCCTTTGGCTATTGAATTAGCCGCTGCGCGCACGAAGTTACTTGCCCCCGAACAAATCGCAACGAGACTCGATGACTTATTCCGCCTGCTCGTGGGTGGCAGTCGTACTGCCTTGCCGCGTCAACAGACCCTGCGGGCGTTGATCGATTGGAGTTATGACTTACTCTCTGAACAGGAAAAGAATCTATTGCGCATCGCGTCGGTCTTCGTCGGCGGGTGGACATTGGAGGCGCTCGAAGCGGTCTCTGAAGACCCGCTTGCGCTGGAACATCTCGAAGGGTTGGTCAATAAATCGCTGGTCGTAACCGAAGAACATAACGGCGAGATGCGTTATTTCCTCTTGGAGACAATTCTCCAATACGCGCGAGAGAAATTATTCGAAGCGAAGCAAGCCGCAGCGGTGCGTGATCGGCACTTCGTCTACTATAAAAATAGTTCGAGCGGCTTATGGGATGTTTCTCGCTTCACAAGCGAAGCTGAAATGCAAAAATTGAAATCCATGCAAGTGGAAGTGGAAAACCTGCGCGCGGCATTCGAATGGGGTTTGCAAAACGATGTTCAAGGCGCATTGGAACTCGCTGCGAACATGGCGATGAGCATGACCATGGTGGGAGGACTGATAGAAGGAACGACCATTCTCAAAATGGCAATGGAGAAGTTTCGTGCCTTGCCGCCCATGGAAGGCGCTGCGAACCGCCTTCGAAAGGAGATTTATGCCCATGGATGTTTTGGTCTCGGGACACTTCTCCAGGGCTCGAATGAAATCATTTCCTCACGCAGTGCCTTACAGGAAGCCATTGCAATCGCGCGTGAACTCGGTGATAAAAAACTGTTAGGCGTTAGTCTGGAAATGTACGCAAATGCCTCCGCTATGATCAAAGCCGACGATGCCCTTGCCGCCGCACAGGAGGGGCTTGAAATTTTTAGAGAGCTCAATTACAAGGCTGGGATGGGTATGGCTTACGGCAACATGGCACGCTTGGAATCAATAACCGGAAATTACCAAGAAGCTGAAAAGTACATAGCGTTGTTTCTGCCGATCATGGGAGAGGGAACCATATCACTTCAATCTGGTTTTCTCAATTTAGGGATGGGGATCGGTGCGCGGTCTCAGGGTCGCTTCGATCGCGCCCAGCGGCACTTTGAGGAAGGACTCAGAATATTCACACAAATGGGTCACAATGGCATGATAACGGGGATGACTTCCGAGATCGCTCACACGCAACGCGCGCTGGGCAATTACGCCGCAGCCAAAAATACTTATCGTGAGACCATCAAGTTATATCAAGATTACGGCAATCGTCCAGCCGTGGCGCATCAATTGGAATGTTTTGCAATGATCGCCGTCGTGGAGGAAGAATCTCAACGCGCCGCGAGATTATTCGGAGCGGCAGAGGCAATCCGTGAGTCAACAGGTCATAAACGAACGGATGAAGAAGAAGCGGAAGAAGCTCAATTCATGAGTCGACTCCGCGCCATGCTCCCCGCAAAGTACCCGCAGGGTGAAGCGGAATTCAACGCGCTCTGGGTGGAGAGCAAGTCCATGACGATGGAGCAGGCGATCCAGTTGGCGTTGAGTAAATAAAGACTTTAGAAATTCATACTAAAAACAGGAGTTTTTGTGAGTAACCCAAAATTCACACTGCGAGAATTGCAGCCATCCGATAGCCTTGCACTGACTAAACTATTGACCGAATTCGATGGTGACATGACCACGCACTTTCAGGTCGATCCGTACAATGCCATCATTTCTGGAACTGAATATCGCACAAAAGGGGTCGTTGTAGAAACCGAAGGTTATGATGGATTTGTCGGGATGGGAACGGTTCGATTTGGCAAGGTTCAATTCAATGGGAGTGTCTTACCGTTCGCCTTCCTGGATGGTCTCAAAGTCCAAAAGGAGTTTCGCGGCAATGGGCTTGGTTTTCAAATTGCCAGTTGGCGTATTCAACAGGCAAGAAACGAATTCGGGGATGATTGCGTGGTCGGCACAGGCATGCTGCATGACAATCACGCTTCACATGCAGTTGCCAGCAAATGGTGCAGGGAATTTGCCGAATCTGCTTTTGACGTTCGTCTGGTTCCCATGCTGACCCGCAAGCCCAAGCCACTGGCGGGGATCACCGTCCGTGAAATTGAACCGCTCGAATATGAAGAATTTGCTGTCAAACAGAATACCTTTTATAAAAGCCACAACCTGTACGCACTCAACGACTCCACAACTATTGCACATGCGCTTGGGGTTTCCGCAGGTGGAAAAACCCCCTATCATTTCTTTGTTGCTGTAGATTCTCAGGGCAATTTTCTGGCGGGAGCACAAACCTGGGCGCGTGGTATTCTAAAATGGGACACCATCAATAATCCGCCTCCGCCGCTTCGTATTTTGAATAAAGTATTACATCTTCTCCCTCCAGATTTCACAGTTCGCGATATTGCGGTTAACGGACTTTGGTATGAAACTGGTCAACTCAAGGTCGCTCAATTTATGTGGGAAATGCTGCGCTGGGAATGCAGGGAACTGGGTACAACGCTTGCCGCCAGCTTTGACTCACGCGACCCCGCCATAAATGTAGTCACCCTCAAGCCGTGGCACCAGCCGCGTCTCAAAACAACCATTGCCATTCACGCTCCGACAGCGATCAAACGTGACCAGTTACTATTTTCCAGCGGGCGTGTTTAATCATATCAATTCTATACGGAATTCGCCGCGCTTTGAGTGGAAGGAGAGACTGCAATCCCAACATCACAAAATACATTCCCGATGCGCCGCGCTCGCGTGGAGAAGCCAAAGAGGAACTCGAATGGCACATGCACGGACATCCCAAACATCCCGAGTTGGGACTGTGGGCCACCATCCACAAAGAGACGGGAAAGTTTATCGGCCGGTGTGGTCTGCTTCCGTGGACAATTGAAGAACAATATGATGTTGAAGTGGCATATACGCTGGCTCAAGAGTATAGGGGTCAAGGTTTAGCCACCGAAGTAGCGAAAGCCATTTTGCAATATGGCTTTGAAACTTTATATTTATCGCGCCTGATCTGTTTGATCGACCCTGAGAATATCGCCTCCCAACGAGTCGCTGAAAAGATGGGCATGAAATGGGAGCGAACCGTGGACGGATGGGAAGGCGATAATATTCCGTTTTATATTTATTCGACGAGTAGATAAATTAAAATGGTCATTTCAAAATTAACTAGCAACGAATGGCCAGCGCCAGTGTTCTTAGGATAATAGGGAAAACAATTTAATTAGCAACACTGTCCTTTCTGCTAAATCAAGGAGGATTTGATGACTGCAAATTTACTGACAATCATAGCCCGAAAACGCCAGGAGCCCTTCGGCGTTGCAGACCCGTCTGATTTTGAATTTGAAATAGGGGAAGCCATTGATCCTCAAGCGATGGCGACAAATCCACGAATCACTTTGTATTGTCTCGATCATGCCAATCAACGCGCCTTGTTCGTTGAGACAGTACCCGGCGCGGATCTGTCACAAGCGCCATTTTTCTACCAGGCGCAATACGAAAACACAGTCAATTTGTATGGCATATCCTACGATACCCTCCATCAACTTGCAGATCGTATTTCCATTGGTAACCAACAATTGATGCTGGTGTACTCGACGGGACGATCAGGCTCTACGCTGATTGGCTTCGCACTCAATGCCGTAAACGGAGTCATTGGCATATCTGAACCCGATGTATTCACGCAACTTGTAAGTTTGCGGGAATGGGACGGAAGCAACGAAGCCGAGATCAGCGCACTCGTGAATAGTTGTATGAAATTGCTCTGCAAACCGACTGAGCAAATTCCAAACCCCATTGCCTGGTCGATCAAATTCCGCAGTTTTAGCATTGAACTGGGCGATTTGCTTTACAAACATTTCCCAAATGCGAAGGTTGTTTTCCTATATCGCAACCTGGAATCTTGGGCTGTTTCCACCATGCGTGCTTTTGTTGAAAATGATACGATCGAATTACGCACATGGCTTCAAACGTGGTTTGCTACGCTGGTCCCTTCTGTTGCAAAACATGCACGTGAAGATGGCTCGATCCTGAGCTTGTTTACGATGAGCACCCTAATGTGGACTTCCATACTGGAACGTTATATGGAACTGCATGAAAAAGGAGTCCCCATGCTCGCAGTCCGCTTTGAAGATATAAAATCTGCGCCTCAGGAGGCGGTTCGGAAAATCATTGAATACTGCGGATTTTCGGATGTGAACATGGAAAAAGTTTACAAGGTTTTGGAACAAGACTCACAGGCAAACTCAGCCATCTCGCAGGAAGTGTTGGCAGGGCACGATTTTAAGCTGACAGATGCATATCGCGCAGATTTTGCCCGGGTATTGCAGGCGCATCCCGTTATTCATTCTGGAGATTACATTGTCCCGGCTACATGGGCAAGAGAATGAAACATGGCATTGGAACCTTACTAGTACCTGACTTGCTCACTTTTGCCATTTTTTGGAATTTTCCCTCGTGAAGATACGGTTTTTAGGACACTAAGGACAGGGGCAGTTAGGTTAAAATTGAATACATGGCATTCATTCGCAAAGTCAAAACAGCCAGTGGGGCGACTGCAGTTCAGGTTGCGTACAAACAAAAAGGTAAGATCGTTAAGATCCAACATATAGGAAGTGCCCATAACGAACAAGAACTGAAAAACCTGCTTGCATTGGCACACAAACGACAACAGGAAAACCAAATAGAATTATTTCCTGAAATGCATCCATCCTTGCGCATCAGTATAAAGAAGTCCTTCTCAGGCTTGTTGTGGACAATACTTCAAGAAGAATACCGCAAGCTGGGATTCTCCCGCTTGAACGATAAGATCTTTGAAGCTCTGTGCATAGTCAGAATTGTGGAACCCACATCGAAGCTGGATAGTTTGAGGGTCATGGCTGATTTGGGTGTGGACCCGATTGACCGGAATAAGCTTTACCGTTGTTTAGTCAAGGCGTCGGAACAAGAATATCGGAAGATCATCAGTCAAGCCTGTTTAGAGCATGTACAAAGAACAGACCTCACGCTGGTACTTTATGATGTCACGACCTTGTATTTTGAGGTGCAAAAAGAAGATGATTACCGTAAGCCGGGCATGAGCAAAGAACGCCGATTAGAGCCGCAGATCATCATGGGTCTTCTGGTCGATCGAAATGGTTTTCCGTTGGAGTTGCATAGTTTTGAGGGGAATAAAGCGGAAACCAAGACCATCGGTAGCACGTCACTAAAGGGTGGAAGAATGTAAATGAGGAAGAAGGAGTCTCACAAAGAGGCTCCTTCTTTTATATTAAGGGTTGAAAAAAGTTGAGCTCAGGGGCAAACTTATGGGTGCTTAGACCAGAAAGGATACCGATGAGCCCAACCCAGCTATTTTGCCCGAATATTGAATGTCCTGCAAGAGGACAAGTTGGAAAGAATAATATTGGTGTACATGACCAGAAAAAGAAACGATATATCTGTCATGTGTGTGAACGCACATTTAGCGCGAGCAAAGGGACATTATTTTATCGGTTGAGAACGGAGCCAAAAACAGTATTGTTGGTGATCGCCCTGCTGGTGTATGGGTGTCCGCTGCAAGCGATCGTGCAGGCCTTTGGGATCGATGAGAGGACAGTGCGGAATTGGTGGCAGCGGGCAGGATTACATTGTCAGGCATTTCATGAGCGGCTGCTGGATCAAAACCAGCTAGAGTTGGGGCAGGTACAAGCCGATGAGATCAAAGCGAAGACACAAAAAGGGTCGATCTGGATGGCGATGGCCATGATGGTATCCACCCGTTTGTGGTTAGGCGGGGCAGTCAGTACAAATCGGGATACGAGCCTGCTACAAGAGATGGCCGGACAGGTGCGTAAAATTGCGCTCTGTCGACCGTTATTGATTGCGGTCGATGGACTAAATACCTATCTGTCTGTGTTTCGGGATGCCTTTCGAACAGGCATTCCTCGTTCCAAAGGTCAGACAGGACGCATGACCCTGGTGGAATGGCCCAATATCGCCATCGTTCAAGTCATCAAATCCAAAGCAGAGGGTGTCTTGAATATTAAGCGGGTCATTGTTCAGGGGCAACAAACCATGATCGAACAAATCATTCGTGCTACGCAAGGCAAAGGCGGGATCAACACTGCCTATATTGAACGGCTCAATGCCACCTTTCGCCAGCGCCTGGCTTGTTTATTTCGAAGAACACGCCACCTTGCTCGTCATCAGAGGACATTGCAAACCAGCATGTATATTCTCGGCTGTGTTTATAACTTTTGCGATTTTCACAAAAGTCTGCGCTTGCGTCTCTCGGTGGGTTGGTATGGTTTTCGCTGGGTGCAACGCACTCCCGCTCTCGCAACTCATCTCACCGATCACCGCTGGTCGCTGGAAGAATTGTTCACTACTAAAACACCGCCGCCACCCTGGATCAAAAAACAGGGTCGCGGCAGGTTGCCTAATCGTTTACTTTTTCGGATGTCTCGTTATGGGTTTTGACCACTCTTTACTGCGGTCCTACCGACCATCCTGCCTGTCATGGAAGCTTTTCAATCGCTGCATGGTCTGAATAAGATCACCGTAGTGGCGGATGCAGCCATGCTCAGTGCGGCCAATCTGGAAGCCCTCACAAAAGCAGGCTATACCTACATAGTTGGCTCAAGATTGCAAAAAGTGCCATACGATATTGCCGAATTCCAGAAGAGTGGTGAGCTAAGCGATCAACAGGTCATCACGATGCAGCAAGATGGGTATCGGGTAATTTACCAGTATCGAACGAAACGGGCGGCCTTGGATCTCCGCAACATTGAAAAGCAGGTGGCCAAAGCAAAAAAGCAGTCAGTGGACAGACTCCATCCAACAAGACAAAGTTCTTAAGTGTAAAGGCCAGCAGCAAACAACTCAATCAGAAGCTGATTGATAAGGCAAAAGCCCTCGCCGGTATCAAAGGATATGTCACGAATCTGGTGGACATTCCGGACATGGAAGTAATTGCATACTATCATCAGCTCTTTCATGTGGAAGCTACATTCAGAATGGCAAAATCAGATTTGAGAGCCAGACCAATTTATCATCAAAACCGAAATGCGATCGAAGCACATCTCACCCCTGGTTCTGGCAGCTTTGGCAATCAGTAAAAACATTGAACAACAGACTGGATTAAGTATCAAACAATTTGTGAAACTGGTGCGGCCATTACGCTCAGGGATTGTGAAATTCAATGGAAAGGATATTTTGGCCGAACCTGAGGTTCCTGAAACTGCGGCGATTATGCTAAAAAAGCTGAGTTCAGGACACTAATTTGAGCAAGTCAGGAGAATGAAACATGGCATTGGAACCTTACTAGTATGACGAACATCCTCGAAACTCCGCGTCTCCTCCTCCGCCATCTTGTGATAAATGATCTGGATGACCTCTCTTCGCGCTCTATCAAGATTCGCAAATATTTTCCTGAAGGTATTTTGAATTATCAGGATACAAAAGAGGAATTGGAATGGCATATGAACGGGCATCCGCGCCATCCCGAATTGGGGCTGTGGGCAACGATCCATAAAGAGACTCGGAAAATTCATCGGGAGGTGCGGCTTGCTTCCGTGGACGATCGAAGGTCAATATGATGTTGAAGTCGCATACACGATCGCGGAGGAATATTGGGGACAGGGATTAGGTTCAGAAACGGCTCAAGCAATTCTCAATTATGGATTCGAGAAATTAAATCTATCCCGTTTGATCTGTATCATTGACCCTGACAACACTGCTTCCCAAAATGTAGCCAAAAAGATTGGTATGACTTATGAAAAAGAAGCGCATGATGAGCTGGGTACGTTTTCAATTTTTTCAATTGTGAGGAAAAATGGCATCTGAAACCCAGCACGGCTATCTTGTCCTTGCTGACATTAGCGGCTACACATCCTACCTCGCCCAGGTCGAACTTGAACACGCCAACGAAATCCTCACAGATCTATTAGCTGTCATCGTGAACCAATTCAAGCAGGCCTTGACCATTTCCAAATTGGAAGGCGATGCCGTCTTCGCCAACATAAACGAATCTGGGATGCCAAACGGTGAACGGTTGTTGGAATTGATCGAAAGCACCTACTTCCATTTTCGCCGCCGCCGCGACGCATCCCAGAGACAAACCACCTGCACTTGCCGCGCCTGCCAGTCCATCCCATCATTGGATTTGAAATTCTTTGTCCATCACGGTGATTACATCGTCCAGGATATATCAGGGATTCGCGAACTGGTCGGCTCCGATGTCAACCTGATTCACCGCCTCACGAAAAATCACATCACCGAACAAACGGGCTGGCATGCTTACACTTTATTCACGGACAGGACGTTGGAACATATCAACATTCGTCCTGAAGGGTTGCATGCGCAGACTGAATCCTACGAACACCTTGGGGCTATTTCAACGCAAAGCATGGACATTCATCCGCGGATTATCGCAAGCAATGAAGGACATCCCGAAAAAGAAATCGCCCGCCGCGCGGCGGGCGACGTGGTCGGCGAGATGTCGCTCATCAGCGGAGACACGCGCATCGCATCGGTGATCGCACTCGGCGATGTGCGCGTGTTGTGTATTGACCGCTTGAATTTCGAAAGCCTGCTGCGCGAACGTCCCGAAGTCAGCCTGGCGGTGATGCGGGAATTATGCAAGCGCTTGAAGGAAAGAAGTAATTGAACTCTTCAAAAAAAACAGAAATAAGCAAAAAGAGAGCGGCTATAAACGCCACTCTCTTTCCCGGTATATCTTCTGAAATTTACTTCCACAACTTCGCCAACTCATTCAGCGATCTGTAATACGGCTCAATACTCGGGATGTAATGCGCTTCGTTCTTCGCATGTGGGCCGACACCTGATTGACCCCAAACGACAGCCTGCCCGCCCGGAGCAAATCTTGCGCTGGTGCCGGGCAGCTTTCTACCAATACGCGCATCCTGTCCACCTGAAGCCTGTTTGACTGCTTCGATCAGCGCGAGCAACGCTGGATTATCCCTGTCGCAAGCCACACCGTTTTCCATGACAGTGAATTTTGCTTCCGATCCATTTTCTGCGCAATACGCTTCGACTTCACTTCGCAGCGCGGATGTGTCATCCTGCGGAATGGGACGGATCTCCACGCCCAAAATTCCTTCCGCCGCAGTGACGTTATACACGCCCACTGTTCCGACATTGATAAATGGGAACTTGGCCTGTGATTGCCATCCATCCGCTGCTTTGAGTGTGAGATGTTTGGCAAAAATCTCATTCAAAGCAGTGCGGGCGTTGATGAGTTTCTCGCTCAAGTCACCAGTGCCTGCTACGCCAGAGTGACCTTTCGCGCCGCGCGCGATCACGTCAAAGCGCATCACGCCGCGATTCTCCACGCAAATTTCTCCAAACAACTCATTGCCTTTTTCGCCTGTACGTTCGCCTGCGATGAATAAGGATGGCGTGAGATCCAACTCTTTCAACAGATGCGGCGTACCCCATGCTTCAGACTCACCATTTTCCTCATTACCAACCAACATCAAGGCAATATTGGGAAATGGCGCGCCTGCCTTCATCGTATCCTTCATCCATACCATGTAAGTCGCAACGACAGTCTTCATGTCCGCTGCGCCGCGGCCGTGAAGATAATCCCCTTCAATGCGCGGAACAAACTGAGAGTCATCGGGCTCAGGTTCGACAACATCGAAGTGGCCCGTTAACAAAATCGGATTATCCTTCGTGGCCTTGGGGAAGGTTGCATATACAGCGGGATATTTCCCATCAAAGTATTTAACGTCAAGCCCCGCGCTGCGGAGATAATCATTGATCAACGAACCAGCGCGATGTACTTCATCCAGTCTTTCATCAGGGCAGGCAGTGACAGATGGAATACTGATCAACTGTTTGGATAAATCCACGATCTCAGCAGTTTTGTCTTGATACGACAATTCAATGACCGCCTGTGTCCGCGCCTGGAACTGTATGGGTGCATTTGTTGTTTGACGCGCAGCATCGCGGCTGCGTTGAATGTACTCCGCGATCTTCGATGCATCGGATCCGAGCGAATTGTAATCCGCGCAAATGTGTTCGACATCCGCTTTAATCTGCGCCTCGTGTTCATAAAATAATTCCTTCAAAACAGTGAGCGGCACTTCTTCGTTTTCGCCAAGCTCCATCTTTAAGCGCGCACGGATCTTCTCCGCTGTGTTGCGTCCGCCCTCGGACATTTCCACGAGCGGTTGCAAATCTTTCCACATGTTCAAAGCTTCAGCCAGCGGTTTGACTTCACCAAGAGACCATTTGAGGAAGGCGCGCAAGTTAACGGGCTTGCCTGTCAGCGGATTCTCGATCTCGGCACGCAAACCGTGTTTTGCGGCAAGGTCCTCATTCGCGCGGGCACGGTTAATATCCTCACGGTCATAACGGAATCCGCGCGCAAATTTCGGGTCGGAATAAATTTTCAGCATCAGCAAATGCTTGAAGGTCAGGTTCGCAATATCCAGGTCAAGGCTGTGACCGCCTTCATCCACGCGGATCTCGACACGCCCCATCGGGAGGTTGATGCGCGCCATGAGATTCTGCTTCTCGACTTGCAGGGCCATCTCTTCGGGCGGAGTGGATTCGCCAGCGGCGTACAATCCGCGTGTGTACAACGCGTTGAGCTGGTCACTGGTAGTTGAAATAATCCGCTCGACAGGGTCAGCAAAACTACGCGCGCGGATCGGAGTCCAGTTATTGTTACCAAAACGCACTCCGCGCCGCACGAGATCATATGAGATTTGCAGGTAATCTTTATACGAGCGATACAGATCGGGCAGATCAATTTCACGCGGATTGGGGAAAGTTAAATTGCGAATGGAATCATATTCGGTCAGGATGACCGCCGCACGCCCATCCTTGACCTGAGCCTGCATCGGCGTTGACGCACTGGTGGCAATAAAGAGAGACGCGAACGCGCGCAGCAGCCGCGTAGCTGTGATGTAGAACTCGGACTTGAATTCATCAAGATGCTGGTCGCCGCGTTCGCTTGGAGAAAGGTGCATGAAATCCCACGCGAAGAGCGGATCGGGCAGTGACATGTTGGTGTGGATGCCCGTCGTTGCAAGCATGTCACCATATAGGTCAACACACTTTTCGAGATAGCGGCGTTTGGCGATCGGCCAGTTGCCCGGTATGGACTTGTGCCCGATGTCGGTCAGAAAAAGCAGATTGCCATGCCAATAGTGCAGGCGCTCGCCGAAGCTGACACCCGCGCGATGCAGGGCATTCATCAACGTGGCCTCCATGAGACGGGCTTCGTACATCGCGCCGCGCGGAGAGTAATACGGACGCGTGGCCCACTCGATCATCCAGTGAAAGACTTCGAGCTGGCTATACTGCTGATTCCATTGCGGAATACATTCGGCGCGAAGATAATCCACAAACGAATGTTGGTTGGGTCCTGCACCAACGGTCAACAATGGGCGCAATTCTTCATCGAGCAGATTCCATTCCTGCTCGAAGCCGTCGAGGCCGCCTTGCGGTTTTTCCTTGATGGCTTGCTCTACAGCGAGAAGATATTTATCGGCAAATTTTTGTGAGGGCATGAGATGATTCCTGTTGGTAATTAGTAATTAGTGGTACGTGGGACATGGTGAGTGAGTATGAAGAAAGACTATGTAATTTTCACAGGACCAAAACTCATACCCATTCTAGTGTTCGCATTAATCAGCGTTCTTCTAAGGTTATTCGAAACAAAAACAGTTCTAGTAACCTTGCCGCCTACGTTAATAAGGAATACATCTTTATTAATTAGTTTTCCAATTAGAGCGGGTTTTATTATCCTAGAATATGCGTCAGGCTCATTGTAGGGAATGAGCTTTTCTATCCAATACGTATTTTCCCAGTCAAGAACCTCTAAAACTTCAAGAATATTGAGAACCCAATAATTAGGCATAATTTTTTGTGTATCCTCATGCTTAAGACGAACAGGCAAAAATTCAACAGATTGGGAAAATTGTTCAAAAACTTCTTTTGCTTTATCTGAAATAACCGTATAGTAAGCGCCACAATAGAAAAAATCAACAAGAGTCTTACCAGTAACATTGATTACGAAATCACTTGGCCAATTTTTTGAGACAGATTTCCCTTTACAAAGCGAAAAATAATCAAACTCCCTATCGTCATGGCTTACCTCAAACAAAAGGTCTGGGGCATCATCCCATAAATTTCCATTCATCATCAAATGATAGATTTTTGTCTCAATGTGTTTTTTCATAATTATTTGCTAGATGCAAGATTTTACTCCATTGAAAAGTATAGAAAGAGGAAAGACTCAAAATCTTTCCTCTTTCTTCTTTTTTTAATCTACTTCTTCAAACTTTCCAAACCTTCCACCAACCTCTTGAATGCGCCTTCGGTTCTTTCGGCGGGAGTGGCATAAGAGAAGCGGATCCAGTCATTGCCGAAGGGAGAGAAGAACGCGCCGGGGACAACGGCCACGCCATGATTTTCTGCGAGATATTGTCCAAGCGGTTCGCTGTCTGCCAAGCCGCCTGCTTTGACATATTCACCGACATTCATAAAGGCATAATAACCTTTGCCGATGATGTGCTGCATTCCACTTTCGGCAAGCAATTTCTTCAAGACCACACGGCTGGCATTGGTCGGCTCGATGATGGATTTGGCGGCTTCGCTGAATCCCATTTCATAAGCGGCCATCGCCACAGCCAGAGAATAAAACGGCGGGATGACTCCATGTGAAGCACGCGCCACAATGAACTTGATGACGCTCTCGTCCGCGATCAAATGGCAGTTGCGGATATTCGATCCGCCGAGTGATTTGGTGATGCCATCCAGGAACATCAAGCGTTTGCGTTCTTCGGGCGTGAAGAATTTCAGGAAGGAGTTCAAATCCATTGGGGATTCGTCGGTGACGTAGTGATACATCCAATCAAAGAGAACAAAGGCCACACCCGCTTCCAACGCGGCTTTGGCGAGTGAGACTTGTTTCTCGACTGCGATGGTCAACCCCGTGGGGTTATCTGGGTTGGTGATGATGATGCCTGCAATCCTGCGTCCCTTGGATTCAGCAAACTTCACACTCTCACGAATCGCATCTTCGGAGTATGCCCAACCCTGGGCAGGATCACCGGGCGTCCAGAGTACGTTCGCACCGACGCCGTATGGGCCCCAGTTATAGGAAATCCACGGCACGCGCGAGACCATGATCAAGTCACCCTGTCGTCCATGTCCCAGCGCCATCATGGCTTGGTAGGCTTTGATCAACGCATCACGTCCGCCGGCGGTGCCGAGCACGTTGGCAGGCCCCCAGCCAGAAGACGAATCCAATTTCCAATACTGCTCAATGACTGCCTTGCGATATGCATCCGTACCGAACGGCATATCGTAAGCCGTACCATGTTCCAGTTGAAGCTGAAGCGCGCGTTCCAAAAGCGCTTTGGGAGTTCCAGGAAGTGAAGCACCTCCATCACCCTGAGACGCATCGAATATTTTCGCGCCGGGATTCTTCTCCACATAAACTTTCAACGACTTGTTAATGAGGAACATGCGTGAAGGCGGAATATCCATCATCTGCTTAAGATGATCGCTGACCGGGACAAGATTCTTTTCGTCAACTGCAAAGACTGGCGTGGTGTTCGAAATGGACATGATGATTTCTCCTTTAGTGTATTAAGAAAAACGCCCCGAGGCTCGGGGCGTTTGGTTTCCTTATCTAGGATGAATGTGCTTGTTCCTGTTCACCTGATAAATACCAAAGCCCCGGCACTGTATGAGTGCGGGTAGTACGATTGGTATTATTGGTATCTACAATGAATTGGCTGAACATTGCGCGCAAGGATACCACTGTGATATTCATGCGTCAAGCAGGATTTTAACTTTGTCAGCCTCCAGCCATGGCTCCTACGATCCGAAAAGGTTCTGCTCCAATCACAACCGCGTTGGGCAATGGAACATCTGGAGACTCAAGTGATAGGTCTTCTCCGCAGGCAAAGAAGCGGATGAAAGGCCGGCGCTGTTTTGTAACCTGATCGCGGATCGTCCCGCGCAGCATGGGATATTTCGACTCAAGCGCATCAAGGACCGCGCCTTGAGTTGCCAGCCCATCTATGGAAATCTCTACCTCGCTGTTGACCTGCGCCAGCGTCCGCAAGTGATGGGGGATCACAACTCGGATCATGGCACTGTTTGAACTTCGACCGATAATACAGCAGGCAGGTTGCTCGCGATGGGCATCCAACTGTCGCCTGAATCAGAAGATGCGTACACCTGTCCGCCGGTGGTGCCGAAATATATTCCGCAAGAATCGAGTGTGTCAACAGCAAGGGCGCTGCGCAGAATATTCACATAGCAATCACTTTGCGGCAGGCCGTTCGTCAGCGCCTCCCATTCGTTCCCACCTGTGCGGCTGCGATAGACGCGCAGTTTGCCATCGGGCGGAAAATGTTCCGAGTCACTTTTGATCGGGACAACATAAATGGTATTCGGTTCGTGCGCATGGACCGCGATCGGGAATCCAAAATCACTTGGCAGATTGCCGCTAACTTCATTCCACAAGTCGCCTGAATTATCACTGCGCATCACATCCCAATGTTTCTGCATGAATAACACATTCGGATGCGATGGATGCATCGCGAGATTATGAACACAATGACCGACCTCGGCGCTGGTATCAGGAATTTCACCAGAATTAAGTCCCTGATTGATCGGGAGCCACGTCTGACCGCCATCGTCAGTGCGAAACGCACCGGCGGCAGAAATAGCAACAAACATCCGTTGAGCATTGCTCGGGTCAAGGATGATCGTGTGCAGGCACATCCCACCCGCGCCCGGCTGCCAGAGATGCCCCTTCGCTTCACGGAGTCCAGATAGCTCCTGCCAGTTCTGTCCGCCATCCGTAGATTTAAATAAGGCCGCATCTTCCACGCCAGCATAAACCGTATCAGGATCGGTCAGCGATGGTTCGAGACGCCAGACACGTTTGAATTCCCATGGATGCTGGGTGCCGTCATACCATAGATGTGTGCCGGGAACACCATCATATGCAAATTTATTGCCAACAGGTTCCCAAGTCTGGCCGCCATCATTGGAGCGCTGAATCACCTGTCCGAACCAGCCCGAGGATTGCGAGGCGTACAAACGGTTCGGGTCAACTGGAGACCCGTGCATGTGATAGATCTCCCAACCCGCAAAGAACGGACCGTTGATCTTCCAGTCTTTTCGTTTGGCGTCTGATGTCAGAATGAACGCACCCTTATGTGTGCCGACCAATACCCGTACTCCGCTCATGTTGTTCTCCTTTCCAAGGTCAAATTGCTCATCGATTTTAAAATATATCCTCCCGAGTGGATAAATTTCCGGGAGGATACAAAGCATCAATTATCCAACAGGATTCAAGCCTGTGTATAACGCCAACACGTTTCCAGTTGGATCTTTAAAAATCCCAAACCAACCCATTCCAGGGATCTCAGTTTTCTGACGAAGCACCTTGCCGCCCAGTTTCTCGACGTTCTTCAAATCCACATCAATATCATCGCTGTCAATATAGACCAGCACCTGTCCCGCAGGATACTCAGCCGATACCTCAGGAAAACCTCCGCCGGTATGGTCTTCGGCTTCCCACATTGTGTAATTCATTTCAGGCATATGTTGAATTTTCCAGCCGAACAGCTCGGAATAAAATTTGCCCGCACCTTCCAAATTCGCAGCCGGGATCTCAACATGAACAACATTCCTTTTAGACATGGCATCTCCTTTTGATAATAAATGGATAACAATAGTCTGATTTTAGAACTTTTGTTCTAGTTTGTCAATCCCCATATTTGGTGCAGCTATTTTCGTAACAGCCGTATATAAGTAAAAAAAATTGAGGCGCGCGTACACCTCAATTAATCAAAACCAGTTTATAGAATTATGATCCATATTTCTTGATGATATTTAAAATGACCCTGCTATCTTCAGGTGTGATCTCCATGATCTGAAAACCGACATGAAACAAATTTGGATGAATATCGTCGATCTTGCACCATTTTGTGCGGGCTAAAAAAATGATGAAGGGGTGGTCAGCCAGTTCTGCAGTCAGTTCGAGGCGAAGGTAATAATCTTTTTGAAGCGGCAGGGGCACAGTCGTTTCCAATTGCAAACCAATCGCACTCACCTGCACCATGTGACCGAGGAGTTTTTGAGCGTCGTCGTCGTCAACACGCATGTAATAATCAAATTTTTTTCGCGGGGTGGTCCGTCTTTCTGGCATTTGGATTCTCCTGTCACACTAATGAATGGATTTCCCAATCGTACCACTTATAACGTAAAGTTACTCATATTTCAATGCCTGGACGGGAATCATCGTCGCTGCGCGTAACGCCGGGTACAGACCAGAAAGCATCCCGATCAATGTAGAAAAGACCAGCGCGAAAATTGGCAGCCAGATCGGCGTATAGACTGCCACACTGGGCGGCGCGCCGCCCTGCTGGCTCGCCTGCCCCGCCAGATAAGCCAATGCGAGCACATTCATACCCTGCGCCGCCAGCCAGCCGATCACAATGCCGCCCAGCCCGCCAATAAAGCCGATCCCCGCGGCTTCTCCAAGAAAAATGGACAGCACATCCCGGTTGGTCGCGCCGACCGCTTTCATTAAACCAATCTCTCGTGTGCGTTCCAAAATAGACATCGCCATCGTATTGGCGATCCCGATCGCAGCGACCAATAAAGCGATCGCACCCACTCCGCCGAAAATAACCTGCAAAACCACAAAAAAACTATTGATGCCCTGCAGAAACGATTGCGGAGTAATCGCCTGAAACCCCATCGCGGTGATCTGCTCGGCAATATCAAGAGCCTGATTCGCATCTTCGACCTTTACGATCACCTGACTATAGCCGTCTTTGTTGTAGTTGATGCGGTAACCATTCGCCCACTCATTTAATGACTTTGTCAATTCCAACGGCAGATACACTGAATAATCCGGCTCGCCGCCTGTTTCATTAATTATTCCCGCGACCCGTAAACTAATAGTCTTACGGGTTTCATTTCCATTTTGATCATACTTGAGAACGATCATTTGGATCTGCTGATCGATCAGATCCGGCGGGGGCGGCGGTTCCTGGCCGGGGCGCAGGCGCGGATCATAAAAATTATTAGGCGTCATCACACCGATCACAATCGACCCTTTGGACAGGGCAGTCGTTCCCTGGCTTGCCTCCAGCCCCAGGTTTGAAAGGTCATCGGTCGCAACACCGATGATATTCATGCCGCCTTCCAAGCGCTGATAACGAACGATAACACCCGCGTTTAAATAATCACGCGGAATGACTGCTTTTACACCAGGTATGCCTCGTAGCTGCTCGAGCGCTGAATTTGTCAGAAGTACGGGCTGGTCAAGCTGACTTGCTTCACCAACCGCTTGCGAAATAAACGGGCCACCCCCACCGCCGCCAAATCCGCCACCACCATATGTAGGCATGACGTCGATCTGGGTCAAGTCGCCGATGCCATACAGTGAGTCAGTCGCGCTTTTCTGCAGACCGATCGCCAGTGAAACAAGGATGACAACAGCCGCAGTGCCGATGACCACGCCAATGGCAGTCAAAGCTACACGCGCTTTTCGGCGACTGAGATTTCCAAAGATAAGGCGGAGCAGATCCAGAAATTTCATAATGATTCCGAATCTATCCTTTACCACCACCCGATGGGATCGGGACCACCTGTTGGTCGGGAACCGGCTCGGCTATTCCACCGCCGGAATCCGGCGGTGCAGAATCGAGTCCAAGCACCCCGAGAATGAAGCGCCATATTTTCTGGAAAAAAGTTTCTTCTTCTATGATGACTTCTCCGCCACCGCCACTTTGTGAAGGGTCAAGGGATGGGTCAATAAAAGTTTCCTCAACGGTAATCTCCAATGTCTTGGTAACGACACGTGATTGATTGAAGTCATCTGTGTAGTCAATGGTGATGTTCAATTGCATGGGACCTGAGATATCCGGGAACACTGTGGTATCAAAAGTGAAGTATCCGCCGGGGTCGAGCGATCCAACCAAGGTCGAGGAAGGCTCGAGAGTCCCGCCGCTTGCCTCAATCTTCATACTTCCCAAAACCGAGGTGCGTTTGCCAAGATTCACGATCTGTATCGGCAACGCCCCCGGCTGCCCCGTGAAAAATGGGTCGGGCGGACGATAGAAACTTACATCTACATTCGGTAAACTATACACCAGCAAAGTAATGACCTGATCGTCGTTGATGACTTCGCCATCCTTATTCACATAAGAAAAAGTGACCTTCATCGGATACGCGCCGGGCGTGGTGGATACATTGACGATCAAATTCTGTGTCACTTGCAATGCGCCGCCTGCCGACAGGTCGCCTAACGATTGAATATTGGAGGTGCCAACAGGGGCAAAGTTCGTAAACTCACCGCTCCCGCCCGACACTCCGCCAGCCTGTGGTGTCCCGCCACCCGATCCTGACGAGCCTCCACCAATGATCATGGTGACGCGCTTGGCGGTGGTATTGCCCATATTTTGAACTGTCAGACCCAATTCAAATTGATCACCGGGTTGCAGCGGATCAACCGTGGATGCATAACTGGTGATGACCAATTGGGCAGTATTCACACCTGTGGGCGTCGCCGTGGGATACACAATGCCGCTCCCGCTCCCGCTGCCACCGGTCGGAACATTGAGTGTGAATTTATCAGAGTAAGAGGTACCTTTATCATCGTAATAAGTGACCATAACATCAATAATGACAAAAGTCTTTCCAGACAGAGAACCCTGCGAAGTAAATCTCTGCTCAACCTCAACACCACCCCCTGCAGAGATATTCCCCACTACCGCCACTCCGCCCGTATCCAGTGGAACAAGGTCGGCGGATGAAAAGACTGCTTGCGTGTTGAAAGCTGTCATGTTGCCGGCGTTTTGAAAATTCACAGTGAATTTGAACGGTTTATCAGAGACGAGCTGTTTACTACTCGCCCCGGAGAACGTAACCCGCAGCTGCGGGCGGGTAAATGGCAGAGGGGTCCCAGTTGCCGTGGGAGTTGCAGTTGGAACAACAACTGGAAGACTCACTACGAAAGAACATGAAGAACCACCGCAAGGAATTATTGTATTATCAGGGTTTTTTACTGATACCGTATAAGTTCCCGGCGCAAGCCCTATGGGAATATCAAAAGTCAATACTCCGGTTGTCAAAACATTTGCAATGTACGCAGAACCATTCAATATTACAACGGCCCCATTTACAAACGCATATGTTGAACCTTCAAGTGAAATTGTTATAGTATTGCCAACGTCATTAGTAACATTACCGGGAATTATTGTAATAATTCCATCTGCCGCATAAGCCGGTTTGACCCAGCCCACCAACAGGGTTAATGTAAGGAATGCGGAAATAATATGTTTAATTGGAAACTTCATTTATTCTCCCATGGATTAATTGGATGAAAGATTCGCCATATCCATTGTTGCGGATTGGTACTCGGCTTCACTAACGACATGACCATCCAGCAGAAAAATCTTATGGGTTGCAAAACGCGTCATGCGCGGGTCGTGCGTCACAACCAACACTGTCCGCCCGGAGCGATGCAGGTCGGAGAGTAATTGCATGACCGCAACCCCGCTGGTGGTATCCAGGTTGCCGGTTGGCTCGTCGGCGAGGATCAAACTGGGATTGTTGACCAGCGCCCGCGCAACCGCAACCCGCTGCTGCTGCCCACCCGAAAGCTCGGACGGACGGTGATGACTACGGTCAGAGAGTCCCACCTGTTCCAATAGCCTGCGTGATTTTTCACTGCGTTCTCCAACCGGTGTGCCAGTAAATTGCATTGGAAACGCGACATTCTCAAGCGCATTCATACTGGTGATCAAATTATAAGATTGGAAAATAAATCCCATCGTGCGGCGGCGAAAAAGCGCCAGCGCATTTTCATCCATTTGGTCAAGGCGCTCCTCATTGATAGAGATCTCGCCCGAAGTGGAACGATCCAATCCGCCAAGCAGATACAGCAAACTGCTTTTGCCCGAACCAGAAGGTCCCATCACGACCGTGAAGGTGTGTGCCTCGATATCCAAATCAACACCATCCAAGGCACGGACAATCGTCCCGCCCATTTGATAATGTTTCGTCAAGGCTCTAATTCGAATTAATGGAGAAGTCATAAATCCTAAAAGATCGGGTTTTGGCTGGCCAATCCGCCGATGTTTGAAATTAAGGTTCCCAAACCGGCCTGGATCAACAAAAGAATAAGCAAGATAAGGATCACCCCAGCGATCGACTTGCCCTTCGAAAGACCATCAGAAATGCCAAAACCGATGATCAACAATACTGTACTCCAAAGGAAAAACAAATCGACGTGTGAGAGGATCTCAGCAACAAAGCCTGGGTTTGACGCAAAACCGGATAGTCCCGGGCTGACAATGGCATGCCCTGCGATCAACATGAAGACTACCCGCAAAATATCACGCACAGCAAACGGCAGATATGCCCAGCCAACCACATTCAACGCGCCTTGCATTGATCCGCGCCCGCCTAACAAAGTGGAACCGAGATGCAACATGCCGCTCAGAATCAACCATCCCAACCACAGTCCGACCAATACCGAAACGAGTGGAATAATGTAGACAAAAACAGGCCCCTGCATGGATTGCTGTGCCTGCATGTAATTGTTTTGCATATCAGGCGTCCAATACTGCCAGTCCGGAGGCAGGGGAATTTCGCCCATCAGCGCAGCTCGTGAAGTTAGATAACCACGTACCATCACACTTAGCAGTCCCGAGAGACTTAAAGACAACATGGGAGTGAGCCACGAAGCATTGGCTTCCGCCGCGATCTCTGCAAAAGCACGCCGAGGTTGCAACAAAACCAGGAAAATTCTGGCAAGATTCAGTCTGCGAACAGGGATATTAGGAGTGATTTCGGTCATATATAGTCCCTAGAAGAAGTTTTAAGATTCTATCATGCTTCCAAAAAAGAGATTCCCAGACCATTAACGAAAAAACGGCTGGAAAAGTTCCCAGCCGTACTGATTTTGGAATACAGACTGAAGTCCGCGCTCCGATAAAATATTTAAATATCAAAAAGGTCAACCTTACGTCTGAACGAATCCCCCACTGGCGGATAAGCCTGCATGTAATCTTCCTTCTCACCAAGGAATCTGGTAATAAAACCCATCAGCCCGCGCCGCATCTGCATCCCGCCCTGGGAAGCATGTGCCTCGCTGGCTTTACGCTTTGCTTCAGAGACAGGCTGAACATTCAAGCGCACGTGGATGGGGAAAGTTACTTCAGCAAGTTCCTTGATGTTGATGTCGCCATTACGTCCAAATTTTGTCGGGTCTTTCCCAAAAAGCGGCATCAAGCGGACCGCCGCCTTTAACAGTCCTTTCGGAAAAACCTGATAATACAAGGCCTGCGGCTTGAAAGGCGACCAGCTTCCGGATGGAAAGAAGCGTTGTCTGAATTTTTAAATGCAAGCACAGTCGCCTTGTGAATGTGGATATGGTCCGGATGTTTGTATCCGCCGATTGGGTCAAAGGTCAGCACCACCTCGGGTTTCAAATCGCGGATATATTTCACAACCCGCCCTGCCACTTCATCAATTGGAGCGTTGATCTGCGCATCGGGATGTTGATTTGGTTCAGTGCCAGGCATACCCGAATCACGATAGCCCAGAAAAAATACTTCCTTCAAGCCAAGCGCCTGCGCGGCTTTCATAAGCTCCGCAGTCCGCATCTCGGCTGTATCTTTGAAACCTTTTAAATGCTCCTCATCCACGGTCCCCGCTTCACCACGCGTGGCGCAAACATAATAAACATCGTATCCCTTGCTGGAATACAATGCCAGCGTACCGCCCAAACCAAAAGACTCATCGTCGGGATGTGCCAAAACTGCTAATAAAGTTTTTGTCATATTTTCCTCTTGTGTGTAGACGTTCAATGAAGGCGCAAGTTTACCTTATGCACAGCATTATTGTGATAAAATTTTTCTGCTAAAAGGAGCACCCAGCGAATGACAGATATTCTGTAGTCAACCAGTTTTTTAGGGCATTACCCGCTGCAACGATTTAACGATTCAGCCGAGGCTTGCCCTCGGTTTTCTTTTTAACTACGGAGTTCCTTATGCTTAGCATCCACAATCTTTCAAAAAATTTTGGCATCCAGCCTGTCTTACAAAATATAAATTTCAATATCAGCGCGGGTGAGCGCATTGGTCTGATCGGCCCCAACGGTTCAGGCAAAACCACGCTCATGCGCATCCTCGCAGGATTCGAACAGCCCGACTCAGGCGATGTCTCTTCGACGCGCCTCAATCTCCGAACTGGGTATCTTGCGCAGGGAATGGATTTCACCCCCGAGCAGACGCTTCAATCTGCGCTCGGGCTTGACCCAACAACCCAAACAGATCCCGCCGCTGAAGTAGAGTCACTCGCCCTTGCATTATCCCAAACCCCAAACGACTCCACCCTTCAACAGCAATACGATGAAGCCCTTGCACGCCTTTCAACCTTCAACTTGCAACCTGTAAACATTCTAACTGCTCTCGGACTCTCCCACCTCCCTCTCGATACCCCCATCGCCCATCTCAGCGGCGGACAGAAGACTCGCTTAATGCTGGCGCGTGTTTTACTCGAAGAGCCGCATCTATTACTGCTTGATGAGCCCACCAATCACCTCGACATTGAAATGCTTGAATGGCTGGAAGACTGGCTCAATCATTTTCAAGGCGCAGTATTGATCGTCTCACATGACCGCGTATTTTTGGATAATACCGTCACATCCATTCTTGAATTGGATTCAACAACACACTCCATAAAGACCTACGCAGGCAACTATAGCGATTACCTCGCACAAAAATCCGCCGAGTTGAATAAGCAGTCTAAAGCGTATCAAGACCAGCAGGATCAGATCGAGGAACTCCGCGTCGCAGCAGGGCATGTCCGCAGTTTGACGAAAATGCGCAAAGGCGGCAAGGCTGATGGCGGCGATAAATTCGCAAAAGGCTTCTTTGGCAACCGCGCCACAAAAAACGTAGCTGGCCGCGCCAAACATATCGAAGCACGCATCGAACACATACTGACCGAAGAGAAGATCGAAAAGCCGCGTGCCTCATGGCAAATGAGATTGGATTTCGGCACACCCGATCATCAATCCAAAGATGCATTGGTAACTGAATCGCTTTCTATTGGCTACGCGACTGAAAATCCATTACTCACAAATCTCAATGTGAGTATTCGGGCGGGTCAGCGCGTTGTGTTGACAGGTCCCAACGGCGCGGGAAAAACATCCTTCATCCGCACGATCATTGGAAAGATTCCCCCACTCTCAGGTTCGTTCCGCTTGGGCGGTGCAACGAAACTCGGCTACATGGCACAGGAACAGGAATTACTTAACCCGAACTTCAGCGCATTGCAAACCATACAATCCGTCTCGCCATTCAACGAAACAGACACGCGCAACTTTCTGCATTACTTCCTCTTCAAAGGAGACATCGCCCTGCGTCCCTCGCGTGAACTTTCTTTCGGCGAACGCGCGCGTTTGCAACTCGCAACCTTGGTCGCACAAGGCTGTACATTTCTGATTTTGGATGAACCCATCAATCATCTTGACATTCCCTCACGCGAACGCTTTGAAGAAGCGCTTGAGAATTTCAACGGCACCATCCTGGCAGTGGTGCATGACCGCAGTTTTATTGAGCGCTTCGCTACGCATGTTTGGTATGCAAACGAGCGGAAGATCAAAGTTGTGTAATGGTAGCGCTTATAATCGCACAACATTTCTCAATTACAAGGAGTCTTAATGAAATTTGAAACCCTCGCAATTCACGCAGGACAGGAACCCGACCCAAACAACGGCGCGGTGATGACACCTGTGTATCTCACTTCCACTTATATGCAGGATGGAATTGGAAAGCCGCGCCAGGGATATGAATATTCGCGCACATTGAATCCCACACGCAAGGCGTTGCAAGACTGCCTCGCGGGTTTGGAAAATGGAAATTGGGGATTGGCTTTCGCCTCAGGCATGGCAGCCACAGATACAGTTTTGCGGATGCTTGCAAGCGGCGACCATGTTGTTGCAGGTAATGACGTGTACGGCGGGACGTTTCGTTTATTTGATAAAGTGCTGCGTCGCTTCGGTCTGGACTTTACATTTGCCGACACAACCGACCCTGAGAATCTCGCCGAAGCATTAACCCCGTCCACAAAGATCGTGTGGTTGGAGACTCCCACCAATCCCCTGCTGGCCGTGACGGATATTCGAGCTGTCGCTGAGATCGTGAAGGCGCATCCCAACAAGCCATTGTTGGTTGTGGATAATACATTTGCAACGCCATATCTGCAACGTCCGCTGGAGTTGGGCGCGGATCTGGTTGTCCACTCGATGACCAAATATCTCGGCGGACATTCGGATGTGGTCGGCGGCGCGATCATTGGGAAAGATAAAGAGTTGGGCGAAAAGTTAGCTTATTTGCAAAATGCCATTGGTGCAGTGATTGGCCCGATGGATTCATTTCTCGTGCTGCGTGGAATTAAAACTTTACCCATCCGCATGGATCGTCACGCGCAGAATGCTGAAAGGATTGTGGCGTTTCTGGAGAAGCAAAAAAATGTCAAACGGCTGCTATACCCTTTCCACGAGAGCCATCCACAGGTCCAGATCGCGAAGCGCCAAATGCTGAATGGCGGAGGAATGATCTCGTTCGTAATGAATGGCGGAAGGGACGAAGCTGTCCGAGTGGCGGAATCCACAAAAATATTTACCTTGGCAGAATCGCTTGGCGGCGTGGAATCGCTGATCGAAGTCCCCGCAGCGATGACTCATTTATCAGTGGTCGGCTCCGCGCTGGAAGTTGACCCGGGGCTGGTGCGCTTATCTGTTGGAATTGAAAATGTTGACGATCTGCTTGCAGATCTTGAACAGGCACTAAAATAAAAAAGGCCTCCCAATTGGGAGGCCTTCGCTTTTAGGCAAATTTACTACAACGCATGGATCGCGACCAGTGTGACATCATCATCCTGTTTGGAGCCGTCCTGATACTCTATCAAGGTTTCAAGCATATGGTCACACGCCTTCTGCGCGTTAACACCGGAAAGCCCGCTTTAATGTTTTTTTGATGCGTTCCAATCCAAACGGTTCGCCATGTGTGTCACGGCAATCGGTGAGACCATCTGTGAACAAAAGGAACGTGGAGCCAGAAGGCAAGGTAACCGTGCGTTCATCAAGCGAGATGTCTTCCCACAAGCCTAGCGCCATGCCCGAACTATGCGGAATGCGTTCCACGGTTCCGTCGGGATGCAGGATCAATGGCGGCTCATGCCCTGCGCGCGCATAACTGAATACACGAGTTTTTAAATCCAGGATGCCATAAAGCACGGTGACGAACTGGGTAGTCTTTTGTAAGCGGGTAATATGACGATTGACTACGCGCATCACTTCTCCGGCAGTCATACCCGTATCCGCTTCAGCCATGATCAAGGCATGGGCGCGCGCCATGAAGATCGCAGATGGCACGCCTTTATCGGCTACGTCACCGATCAAGACGCCCAATTGATCATCTTTGAGAACGAAGACATCATATAGATCGCCTCCCACCTGACGGGCAGGCAGGATGCGAGCGCCAAATTCAAAGTCGGCCGTTTTGGGCAATTCGTCCGGCAGGATACTTAATTGAATGTCAGCGGCAACTTGTAATTCACGCTCGAGGCGCTCCTTTTCGATCAACTGCGCCTGCGCTGCTTTCAATTCATCGTACGCATTTTGAAGCTGTTTATTCTTTTCAGTCAGATCATGAAAAGTCTGTGTATTGGTGGCATCCAGGCGCTGACTCAATACACGCACCATGGACGCGGAAAGTTCAGGGTGTTTGCGAGTCAAATCCAAAAACTGGGACCGGCTCAGAGATAATAAAGAGGCTTTCCCGCGCGCGCGCACAGTCGCAGTGCGATGCCCGCCAGGCATGATCAAGCTCATCTCACCGAAGTGCTCACCCTCACGCACAACATTCAATTGGAGTTCCTCCGACTGCCCAGCGCCCAAAAGGACTTCCAGTTCACCCGACATAATGATATAAAAATCATCGCCAGGATCGCCCTCGCTAAAAAGGATCTCGCGGTCCTGCAATTCCTTGACACTCAACACAGAAAGAATACGATCCAACTCATTTTCAGGGAGATCGGCAAATAATGGAATTTTTTTGAGCAAATTCGTGGTCATATAAATTTTACCTTTGGGTCAGATCCATTATTTCTTTTCCGGCCAATTTATCCTGAATGCGCTGTACCACCAAATCCAAGTGTCCGGGTTGATGTACGAAATCAAGATCATCGGTCTGAATGGTCAACACAGGGCAAAGATCAAATTCACCAAGCCATTCATTATAAAAAGAATCAAGCAGAGCCAGATAGTCGAGGGTAATACCAGTTTCCATGTTGCGGGCGCGTCTGCGGATACGATCCATCAATGTCGAAACAGGGGCTTTTAAGTATATTAACAAGTCAGGGCGCGGCAATCCATTCACAACCACTTCGAACAAGCGTCGATAGGCGAGATAATCCCGTTCACCTAAATTCCCCATGTGGTGCAAGGCGCGCGCAAAAATGTGGGCATCTTCATAAATGCTTCTGTCAAGAATCGCTGAACGCGCATCCCGCGCAGCTTCGAGATATTGGTCTGCGCGGTGACCGAGAAAAAAAACCTGTAAATGAAAGGCCCAGGCATGCATATCGCCATAAAAATCTGAAAGATATGGGTTATCCGCCACGGATTCGTAACCAGTCCACCAACCCAGGCGCGCACCAATTCGTTCGGTGAGCGTGGTTTTTCCCGCGCCAATATTTCCAGCCACTAAAACCAAATGCTTTGCCATAATGGCTGGTATTTTATCATGGGAGATTGCAAGTATAATAATCTGAACAAAATAGACCCATAAAGGAATAAGGGATTTATACTTTTAGTATTCACTATGAAAAAACACAAATTATTTATCTTGATATTGACCCTTGGATTTCTGCTTTTATCCTGCGGAAGCAATAATTCGGAACAGGCTGACTTGCTTTTAGATACGGATGCGATCCGGACTGAAGCGGTCGCCACATACGCCTCATCCCTGACCAAGACGCTGGTCCCCGTTCCTACTACATCCCCCACCCCAAAGATCATTGAGCCGAGCCTCACGCCCCCAGAAATCACAGTCACCCTCGAAACGCCCGCAACAGCCAATCCCTGCTATAACCTGCTTTACATCGAAGATGTAACAGTACAGGATGGAACACAAATGAAAGCAGGCGAAGCCTTTACCAAGACCTGGCTTGTCCAAAATGTCGGCGGATGTGCCTGGCGAGCGGGGTTTACGTTTAACCATTATGGCGGGGATGGCATGCGCGGAAGTACTGTGACCCTCACGGATGCCATCCCGACAGGCGCAAAACGCGAAATATCTGTGCAATTGGTTGTCCCCAGCGGTCAAACGGGAATCATCGAAAGCGCGTGGCGTATGGCTGATGAAAACGGAATTTTCTTTGGCGATACACTATCGATCAAGATCGTGGTCGGAGATGTCACCGCACCTACCTCAACCAGCACACCATAAAAAGTCAAAGTGCTATAATAAAATTAGAGTTCAAAAGGAGTTAACCATGGCTACCAAGAAGACCGAAAATGAAAAGAAATTCAAACGCGAGATCCCCGAAGAAGCCCGCGAGCATTACAGGAAAGCGCGCCAGGAAATGAGCGAAGCCATCAAAGGCTTGTTACCCGAAGGCTTTTGGAACATCGCCGCGCTGCGCGCAAAGAAATGATGCTCGCTGTCCGCAGCATGCTCGATAAAGCAATTGAAAAGCTGGAAGAAAAGGCGTAATTTCATACGTCATTGCGAGGCGCTTGGCGAAGCAACTCCAAACAAGTACAAGGGATTGCTTCGCCATGAAACTGCTAGAGGACCGGCGGCAATGACGCGCTTTCTTTAATTTCTGCTTTTTCCCCCCAAATAGTACCCACAACAAAGTCGCGCCTGCGGCTCCAAGCAAACCTCCCCCAAGTTGAGCCATTTCCATTATTTAACAATATTACCCCGCTCAGCAGGAACGCCGCGAATACAACTCCACCTGTTAGACGATCTACAGAACGGCTGATAGTGCGGACTTCACGCGCCACCTGCGGAGATTGAACCACCAGCCCGCCAGATTCCATTTGTGAAAGCAATCGACTGGCCTGAGAAGGCAAGGCGATAAAAGCCTGCACCACATCACCCACCTGCTTAAGAATATTATCCAAATTAAAGGCGGAAGAAGTTTCTTCTTTCACAAGTTTACTTGCATAAGGCGAAAGCTGCTCCCATAAATTGAAATTCGGATCGAGTCCCGTACACATACCTGAAAGGATCGCCACGGTACGAACCAGCATCAGCAGGTCATTTGGCACCTGAAAAGGCGTATCCACCATCACATCTCGAACTTTATGGCCAATGTCCCTGACCTCATTTGGACGGACATTACGCAGCTCGCTCATGGACATACCCCAGAAGCGGTCAAAGACGGCTGAAGATGCCTGTTCCAAAGCCTGCGTATCCGCGCCTGGTAATAAAAATCCCAATTCTTTATAAGACTTGATCAAACGCGCTGCGTCACGCGTGCCGATCGCCACGACCGTCTCGCGCAAGCCCTTGCGAAGATTCTCAGGCACACGCCCCACCATGCCAAAGTCTACAAAGGTCAATTGCCAGCGGACAGATTTGCGTTTACTTCCTTTCGTGCGCGGTAATGGCGTGATAAATAAATTGCCAGGGTGCGGGTCGGCGTGAAAAAATCCATCTTCAAATATTTGCTCGAGATAGGCATCCAATAACTTACGCGCGACCTCGCCGCGGTCAATGCCAGCAGCAGTGATGGCATCATATTCCGTGATCTTGATCGAGAATACATCTTCAAGGGTCAATACCCGCAAAGCGGATAAATTTCTGACCACACGCGGCACGTTCACGAATTTATCATCGCTGAAATTCTCAAAAAATGTTTCAGCGTTTTGCGCTTCTTTTTGATAATCAATTTCTTCATACACCGTGGCGGAAAACTCTCGCAGCAAGGCGGGCACATCAGCATGTTCGCGCACGGGACGGTAACGCATCAGCCATCCGCCCACCCGCTGTAACGCAGACAGGTCAACGGTCACGATGGAGGCGATGCTTGGGCGCTGAACTTTTACGACGACGTTAACAAAATCCACATCTTCACTGCCCTTCAATCTGGCTCTATGTACCTGTCCCAATGATGCAGCGGCCAGCGGACTCTCATCAAACCATTCGAATTTTCCATCAGCGGCGCACCCAATTCATGCTCGGCAAGCTGGCGGATGTCCTCAAAGTTTTCCGCAGGAACTTCATCCTGCAGATCGGCAAGGGTGTCTGTGATCTCGGGCGGAAGCACATCAAGGCGCGAGGAAAGGAATTGCCCAACTTTGATCATTACGCCGCCCATACGCAATGCCAATGCGCGAAAACGCATGGCTTCGCGGCGAAATCTTTCCGGGCGCGTACGTTTGGCAAGCTGGCGAAAGCCGCTTTTACGCAGGATCAACTCCCAATAGATAAAACGTGCGATCATGCCGGCAAAAATGTAAGGATGCGGAAGTAGCGTCCACGATAGGAAGGTTGCTTCATTCAATCTCCAAAAATGTGATGTTCGGATTGTAACACTGGCAGGCAAACAAAAAAGGCACCCGATATCGGATGCCTTTTTGTTAGTCCTGATAAATTTATATCCCCGCGTTACTTAGAATGGAAAACAAACTGGACAGAGCGGTAGTGAGGTCGGGTGAGACACTCCAAAATGTTCAATTGATGATTCGATGCGATCCATCATTGAAGGTGCGGGCTGCTTTGATTCAGCACGTTCCAATAGTTCGCGAATATCTGCCGAGAGCTCACGCAGAAGCGCCTGGCCTTTTCATCGTCCGCCTGAATTCCTTCGATCTCCTGATTTAATTTCTCGAGTAGTGTGTCAATTTCCTGGTTATCCATGGGATGCCTCTCTTTGATTTGAAGGAATATGTGTTTATCTATCCATATTTTACAACTTTTTTACGTTCTCCGACGCGCGTCATTGTAATATCTCGCGATCAGCCTGCTCAATTTCTTCATAGACCCGTTTCACCTCAGCCTTCATCTCGGATGATACACCAGCGGTTATGGAAATAAACTTAACAAGATCGCGCGCCTGGCGCAAGGTATCTTTTACATTTGCAATATAAGAAAAATCATTGCGACCACTTTCCGGCGGGACGGGCAGTTCACGCGCCTTTTGAATTAACGCGCGCGCGGATGATGCGTTCAGCGGCTGGAATTAGTTTTGCCATGCTTGCTCCTTTGTGATGAAGGCTATTTTCCCTGAGAGATCTGCAAGGGGGTCTTACATAGGGATAGGCTGATCTGCGCTTTTTCGATCTCTTGAAGCTAACTCAAGAAAATGAAAATACGATGTACATAGGCAGTTTGTACGGGTATCGTATGCTATTATCATTTGTACGGCTGATAGAATGACAGCCTTGCCTGTACCCAGTTCCCCCAGCAAACTACCAAATGAGAAAACTCTACATCGGAACAGGGACAGCTTCCTGGTCCGCTATGATGCGGTTCTTATTCCAAAATATAAATAGAAAGGAAAATCAATGAAATTCAGTAAAACTTTTTCGTCCCAATATTGATCGTTTTCGGTTTGCTCCTCAGCGCATGCGGAGGCGAAGCCACCCCAGAACCAACACCCACTTTAAGCCTGCAAGCGATGCAGACTTTGGCTGTGGCTACTTTTCCGCCCAGTTAACTCAGACCGCTCTTGCCGCGCCGACAAATACCCCGCCCCAACGAACACACCAGCGGCGACACTGCCAGTTTCAACATTGGCAAATGTAACTCCCTTTGGTACAGGTGTGGGGCGGTTCCAACCGCATCCTGCTACAGATTAACATACGTTAATGATGTTAACATTCCTGATAACACAACCATGTCTGCGGGGCAGACATTCACCAAGAACCTGGAAGGTGAGAAACAGCGGAACCTGCGCCTGGGACGCGGGCTTTAAGTTCGCGTTCATTGGCGGAGATGCAATGAGCGGTACGACCTACGCCCTGCCGCAGAATGTGCCTGCCAATACGGAATTTGATATTTCGATCAACATGACCGCGCCTAGTAAGACTGGCGCGATCCGCGGGAAGTGGCGCATCTCCACCGCGGCGGGACAATACTTCGGCGACGAAGTGTATGTTCTGATCCCGGTAGGCGGAGCCCCCTGCCGCGGACAGCCACAAAAACGAGCGTTGCCGCCCCTGCAACCGCAACATCCACAGCCACCACCAGCACCCACCTTAGTTTCAAGCTACGATTTGTGCGTAATCGAAAGTATAAAGACCCGCTTTGATCATATTAAAAGCGGGTCTTTATTCGAATGACAAGGCGAAAATTCTATTAATCAAGGTTTTTATCGGCGCGATTATCCCTCTCCCAGTGTTGAAGCGCAGACTGGATACACGCCCGCCGAGTAGCGGCGGGCAACGCGGCTTTTCCATTTCTATCAGCCGATCCGCAACAGCGCGATCCCGCACTTTTTGAAGAAAATTATTATATAAAATGGATGCATCCAAGCGTCCCCAAAGACATCATCCGCAACATATGGTTTGTTGAAAATTCTATGAAAGACATCTGTCAGTTGCTAAACAGACCTGTGACTACGGAAGGTTACGCCTTCCCTCGGGGTCGTCCTCGCTCGTGCAGATTGATCCCGCAGCTGGGACAGCGGGTCAGTTCGTAATGAAAATACGCTCCACAATTAGCACATTCAAATTCATTTTCGGCAGGCTCAGGATCGATACTGGCTGGCATGGTGATATCCTTTCCCACAGGGGCGATCATCAATTAGAATCGGTCGTATGTCCAATTATTCAAGTCTATCATTAGGCAGAAAGGAAATATATCAAATGGGACTTTGGCTTTGGCAAGAAATCCAAGATAAGAATACCCCTGTGCTTTCCGTGGACGAAGTCCGTCAGCGATTATTGACCTTGGATCGCGAGACCGCGCCCTACCAGATCATTGACGGCTATCTCAAGGTCGATTTGATCGCGGAGTGGAAGATCGTAGGAACGTAAAGTGAGTACGAACTATTTGCAAAGCAGAAAGTCTGACAAAAGTCTTCCTTATCTACATGATTCGATGCCGCAAAACACATCAAGTGCGCGGCAAGGATGAAGAATTCCTGGTTGAATGGCGCGCGCAGGCGTATGCCAGCGCTTTCGCTGGCAGTTCCAAAGTTTCGAGGGCAAAACGACCTCGGTCGAGGTTTGGCGCGGCGTATGCCTTTACTGAGGAGTTAAAGCCCGGCGTAGTATATAGCTATCGGCTTCAGCACTAACGGATCAAAAAGCCGATCCAGGAGGCGGTAACCGCTTGCGGTTGGGATTATAAAGGCATTAGCTTTCGGGAAACTATAAGCTAAAAAATGAAAGTCACCTTTAAGTGATGGGTGACTTTCACTTTTAAATCAACCGATATCGCGCCCAATCCTATACGACAATTCCTTCCTGATGCGCAGCGCAAAAAGTCTTATTCGATCCTACAGCTTCCCCATTTAGATCTTCTTCAAGATTCGGAATAATTCATTTTCAACCCTTCAGCGTATCCACCAGGACAGAGGAGATTACCAGATCGCGGAACCATTTGCGGTTAGCGGGGATGATATTCCATGGGGCATATGCGGTGCTGGTCTTGCCAAGCATCTTCCAGGCATTCATATAATCGGGCCAAAACTTGCGTTCCTCGAGATCTCGAGACGGAACTTCCAGCGTTTGGCGGGTCTCAAAAGGCGGGCTTGCACGTCACCTTTTGACTCATCCAGGTCAGCCTTTGCAGATAGAACTTTCATATCGTTGTGCCATTTTTCGGCAGGCGTGCGCTCGAGTGATTGGTGATCTGATCAAAGCGTCTGCCTCAGACCTCAGGCGGAAGGTGCGTTATGCACACGCACTACGAGCACATCCTCACCAAGCTTGCGGTTGAAAATGACCATTTCGCTTTTGGCCCGGCACCTGCTTGTCTGGATGCGCTACAAAAATCGTGATCGAAGATTCTTCTTCGGCTGTAGGCGCTTTGAAACTCGCCGCACCCCCGCAGTATTCACCCGATCGGCTAACACGGCGGATCAGTCCATCCTTTCCACCTGTATCCATAGCCTGTAACAGGATAACCAGTACTTTGTGTTTGTGTTCGGCAAGCAATGCTTCCTGCAACATTTCCAATCTGGCATTGAGTTTTTCCATCAAGGCCAGTCCCTCCACCTTGCCGCCCTTGAAATCGCCCGTATCATTTTCGGGTCCCATTTGCGAGTTTTACTTTGGTTTCAGGTTTGACGAGATATTTTTCATAAAAATTCCTCTTTCCGCTTATGGTTTGACTGAGATAATGATAATC